>NZ_CAISIQ010000300.1 GCF_903885465.1 uncultured Nevskia sp. | reverse complement strand
TCGGCGAAGCGCTGATGCGCTGTCTGCGTGCCCGCAACGTCGACGCCGTCGGACTCGATCGGAAGCCTTCTTCACATACCGATGTGGTCGGCTCGATCGCCGATGCCGTGTTCGTGCAGCGCTGCATGGCCGGCGTCGATGCGGTGCTGCACACGGCGACCCTGCACAAGCCGCATGTCGAAACCCACACGCGCCAGCAGTTCGTCGATACCAACATCAGCGGCACGCTGAACCTGCTCGAAGCGGCGGTACAGGCACGTGTCAGCGCCTTCGTGTTCACCAGCACGACGAGTGCCTTCGGCGCGGCGCTGACGCCGCCGGCGGGCGCGCCGGCCGCCTGGATCACCGAGCGGGTACGGCCGGTGCCGAAGAACATCTACGGCGTCACCAAGATCGCGGCGGAAGATCTGTGCGAGCTGATTCATCGCCGCAGCGGCATGCCCTGCCTGATCCTGCGCACCTCGCGCTTCTTTCCGGAAGACGATGATTCGGCCGACACGCGGCTGGCCTTCGTCGACGCCAATACCAAGGCCAATGAATTCCTCCATCGCCGGGTCGAGATCGAGGATCTCGTCGAAGCCCATCTGCTGGCGCTCGAGCGCGCCGCCGCGCTCGGCTTCGGCCGTTACATCATCAGCGCGACGACGCCGTTCTCGCCGGCCGATGCCGCCGAGTTGCGCCGTGATGCGGCGGCCGTCGTCGAACGCTATGTGCCGGGCTATGTCGACGAATACGCGAGACGCGGCTGGCGGCTGCCCGTGAGCCTCGATCGCGTCTACGACAACCGGCTGGCGCGCGAGGAACTGGGCTGGCATCCGCGCTGGGATTTCGCCTACATCATCGAACGACTGCGGACCAGCGACGATTTCCGCAGCGCGCTGGCGATCACCGTTGGCCGCAAGAGCTATCACGATCAACACTGGGACGGCGACGGTCCGTTTCCTGTGCAATGACGCCCCGATTCGAATACGCCGCGCCGTGGCACGGCGCATGCGTTCTGCGCACCATCCCGTCCCCGTTCCTGTCATCCCGGAAACCGAACCCCATGTCCCGCACCCTGCTGGCCGCCTTCCTGCTGGCCACCTCGCTGCTGCTGCCGACCAGCCACGCCGCCGAAACGCCCGCCAAGGCGACGATGCAGGGCGACGCCGCGCGACCCGCCAAAGCCGCACGCTGGCAGCGCGCCGAGCTGTACTTCGGCCTTGGCCGCAGCGACGGCAGCACCGCCGACGCCGATCGCGAACGCTGGCAGCGCTTCCTCGATGAGGAAGTGACGAAACGCTTCCCGGACGGCTTTTCGGTACTCGATGCCTACGGCCAGTGGCAGCGCCGCGACACCAAGACCATCGAACGCCTGAACTCCAAGCTGCTGGTGATCCTGTTCCAGGGCCCGCAGCACCGGCGGGACCTCGATGCACTGCGCGCGGCCTGGAAGCAGCGCAGCGGCGATGAGTCGGTATTGCTGACGATCACGCCGGCCGAGGTGTCGTTCTGATGAAGCGCTTCGTCCGTGGTGATCTCGACGGCTTCATCGGCCTGGCCCTCGACAATCTGGTGCTGCTGCTGTTGATTTCCGCGCTGTGCCGCTTCGTGCTCGGCTTTCCCGAAGCGCTGGTGCTGGGCACCGTGCTGCCGGGTGCGGCGGTGTCGCTGCTGGCCGGCACGCTGTTCTATGCCTGGCAGGCGCGGAGGCTTGCGGCGCGTGAAGGCCGTGACGACGTCTGCGCGCTGCCGTTCGGCCTGAACACCATCACCGTGTTCTCGTTCGTGTTCCTGGTGATGCTGCCGGCCAAGCTCGCCGCGACAGCCGCCGGCAGTGCCGATCCGGCGCGTGCCGCCTGGCAGGCCGGGCTGCTGGCCTGCTTCGGTACCGGCGTGATCGAGTTCGCGGGTGCCTTCGTCGCCGGCTGGGTGCGCCGGCACACGCCGCGCGCCGCACTGTTGTCGACCTTGGCCGGGCTGGCGCTGGCGTTCATCGCGCTCGGCTTTTTGATGCGCGCCTACGCCCATCCGCTGATCGGCATCGTCACCCTGGTCGTGGTGCTGATCGGCTACTTCGGCCGCGTGAAGCTGAAGGGCGGCCTGCCGGTCGGCGTGGTCGTGGTGCTGCTCGGCATTGCCCTGGGCTGGACCCTGGGCCTGGCGCCGACCGGCCCCTTGCCGCCGCCGCCGAGATTGTCGCTGCCGGTGCCGGTGATCGGCGCGCTGCTGGAAAGCCTGCGCTTCGACCAGTTCCTGGCCTACGCCGCGGTAATCGTGCCGATGGGCCTGATCTCGGTGGTCGGTTCGATGCAGAACCTGGAGTCCGCAGAAGCTGCCGGTGATCGCTACGACACTCGCTCGTCGCTGGCCGTCAACGGCATCGCCACCCTGGTTGCCTCGGTGTTCGGCTCCTGCTTCCCGACCACGCTGTACATCGGCCATCCTGGCTGGAAGGCGATGGGCGCGCGGGCCGGTTACTCGACCTTGTCCGGCGTGTTCATCGCACTGCTCTGCTTCAGCGGCACCATCGCCCATGTCGCCTGGGCGGTGCCGATCGACGCCGGCATCGCGATCCTGCTGTGGATCGGCATCGTCATGAGCGTGCAGGCGTTCGATGCCACGCCGCGCGCGCATTTCCCGGCCGTGGTCGTCGGTCTGCTGCCGGGGTTGGCGATGTGGGGCTCGCTGATGATCAAGGCCGGACTGCGCGCCGCCGGTGCCGGCAGCGAAGGCGGCCCCGGCATCACCGAAGCGCTGCTGCCAGCCTTCCATGCCGCGGACGTCTGGGCCGAAGGCGCATTCGCGCTCGAACAGGGCGTGGTGTTCAGCGCGATGATCCTGTCCGCAGCGACGGTCGCGATCATCGAGCGCAAGTTCGTGGTCTCGGCGATCTGGATGCTCGCGGCGGCAGCCTTGTCGGCCACCGGCCTGATGCATTCCTACCGCTACACCGGGGTCGATACCGCGCTCGCCCTTACGCCCGCCTGGACCTTCGTCTATGCCTATCTGGCAGCAGCCGGCGTGTTGCTCGCGGCGCGCTGGCTGACGGTGCCGGATGACACCGCCAGCTCAGGCCATTAGGGCGTGATCACACCCACTGAATCACCGCCCTCGGGGCCGCGCTCGGTCACTTTCAGCTCGACACGGCGATTCTCTTCTCGGCCTTCGTCGGTGGCGTTATCGGCGATCGGCTGGGTTTCACCCAGGCCCATCGCGGTCATCCGGCCGGCGGCGATGCCGCGTTCGATCAGGTACTGACGGGCCGATTGGGCACGCTGATCCGACAGCCGCTGGTTGTAGCTGTCGGAACCCTTGCTGTCGGTATGGCCGAGGATCGCGACCTTGATATCGGGACGCCGGGTCAGCGCTTCCGCCACGCCATCGAGCAGGGCCTTGGCGTTGAGCGTCAGCACCGATTTGTCGAACGTGAACTTGACGCCACGAAGCACGATCACGTCACCGATCTTGCAGCCCTCAAGATCCATCGCCTGACCCACCAGCGGCGCTTCGCAAGGCGGTGGCGGCGGTGGCGCGAGAGGCGGCGGCGGTGCCGGCGGCTCGATAACTTCGACGATCTGCACCGGTTCCACCGGCGCCACGGCCGGCTCGTGTTCTTCGCCGAAGTGATAGCGGATCGACAGCAGCGCAGCCTGCGATTGGTAGCGGGTTTCGACGTGGCTGTCCGGGTTGTTTTCCAGCAGGTTGAACTTGCCGCGTTCGCCGCGCAGGTAGCGGTAGTCCAGCGAAGCCGTCAGATGCTTGGTGAGATCGAAGCGGATGCCGGCGCCGCCCTGATAGGCGAGCACCACGTCGAAGTCGCCCTGCAGGTTGGAGCCGGCGGCGAACAGGCCAACGCTGTCGACGCCGGGATGGCGAATGTCGATGCGCGCCGCGCCGATGCCGCCGCCGATGTACGGATGAACCCAGCCGGACGGGAAGAAATCCAGCCACAGATTGCCCATCGCGATGTCGGCGTTTTCCTTGCCCTCGACCCGCTGCGAAGGGCTGCCGTCGATCAGATCGATCTTGTCGAACTCGTTGTGCCGGCGCGCCATTTCCAGCTCCAGCCGCAGGCCGCTGGTGAACGCGTAGCCGGTGAGCACACCGCCGATGTAATTGGTGTCGAAGCCCACCTTGCTGATCTGCGTGCCGTCGTCGACGGCACCGATGCCGAGCGGTGGATCGAAGCTGTAGAGCCTGAACTTCTGATCCTTGAGGAAGTTGGCACCGCCTTCGATGCCCAGGTACCAACCCTGGCCGGCAAGCGCGGCGCCCGGAAAAGACAGGGCCACGAAGGTCAGCAGCGTTCGTTTCGCAGCCTTGATGAGATTTGGCGCCATGGGTATCGCTCCGGTTGGTGATGCCGATGCCCCGGATACGCGGGCCGACAAATGACCGTAGTCGATCGAAACATCAGCCTCCGTTTGCTGGCGAACATAGCCGCCTGCCGCCCTGTGGTCGCGAATACCCCGGGGCAAGCGCTAGCGGATCGCCCCGCCCGGCCTCAGCCGCCGGCTGCGGTGAGCCGTTGCTCGAGCTCGTCGATGCGCGCTTCGAGCTGCGCGAGCCGCGCTTCCAGATCGCTGCGCGACGAGGCCGGCTCTGGCGCTGCGGCACGCATCGGCCGGGATACCGCTTCGCTGATCTCGGCGGCTGTCGGCGCACCGCTGAGCAGATGGATCCAGCGCGCCGCAGCCTGTCCCGGCAGCTTGCCCAGCTGCATCACGAACGGGCTGGCACGCTCGGCGAGATCGTTGAGCGCGGCCTGAATGCCCTCGGCATCCGGCGGGCCATTGAGCACGGCGGCATTGGCGCGCAGCTCGGCCGGGGTCTGCGGGCCCCGCAGCATCAAGGTCGC
>NZ_CAISIQ010000299.1 GCF_903885465.1 uncultured Nevskia sp. | reverse complement strand
GTGCAGCGCCGAAACCTTCAGGCGTTGCGTGCGATACGGCTCGATCGGCGGATAAGGCTGGGCCATGGCTGCAAAGTGGGATCAGGAGGGGGACGCAATTAGCTTAACCGACAGCCTCAAGCGATCGACCGCAGGAAGCCCCAGAGCAGCACTGCGAAGCCGCCGATCTCGGCCAGCGCCAGCAGCCACATGAAGCCGTGGATCGCGAAGCCGGGCAAGGTGCCATTGCCCAGGCGATGCGGATTGCGCATCTGGTTGTCGGTATCGCGCAGGATGCCGTGCAGCACATAGGTGGCGATCGCCAGCGCGAAGAACAGCAGCGGCGCAGCCACGGCCAGCGAGGTGCCGGCTGCGGACAGCGGCGAATACGGCACGAATTCGCGGATCAGCATTGCCGAGAACGCGTACATGAGGGCTGCGCGATGAGCGATGTCGACATAGACCGGCGCGGCGGCTTCGGCGCTGGTGGCGATGCAGCGGTACTTCCACCAACCGGTCAGCAGGCCGGTCATGAAGAAGCTGCCGGCAGCGAGCAGGCACAGTGTTTCGGCGTTGACGGCAGTGGACATCGGGGAACTCCGGAGTAAGGTGCAGGAACCTGCGAGCGGCCTTCTGCGGTCGCTTCGGCGGAACGGTCTTTGCACATTCATTGTCGCCTGATCGAACGCTGCGATAGCATCCGGTCCAGCATCCGTTTCTGACGTTCACAGCCGTCCCGAGCACCGAACACCATGTCGAAAAATCCCCTGATCCTGGTGCTGCTCGCCAGCTTCGCCGCGCCGCTTGCCGCAAGCGATGCGCCGGGCGCCGCCGCTGCGGCCGTCGTCGCGCCTGCTGCTGCCACGGTGGTACTCGAGGATCCGAATTTCCCGACGCCGAGCCTGATCAAGCCAAGGGTCGACTTCTGGAAGCAGGTGTTCGCCGAATGGTCTGAAAACAACAGCGCGCTGCACACCAAGGATGATGTTTCCAAGGTGTTCACGGTGCTCGATTTCCGCGCCGATGCCGCCGTGCTGTCGCCGAACGAGCTGGCTGCCAAGAAGAGCCGCGAGGAAAAAGCCGCGCGGACCGATCTCGAAGCCAACCTGCGCGGGCTGCAGGCGCGCATCGACGGCGGCGAAGTGATCAACCCGGATCTGCTGCCGGCCGATCAGGCCCGGATCGTCGCCCTGTTCGGCAACGATCAGAACCCGAAGCGCTACGAGAAGGCCGCCGAGGATCTGCGCTTCCAGCGCGGCCTGCGCGAGCGCACCCAGCACGCGCTGGAAATCTCCGGCCGCTATCTGCCAGAGATGGAGCGGATCTTTGCCGGCTACGGCCTGCCGACCCGGCTGACCCGCCTGCCGCTGGTCGAATCCAGCTTCAATGTTGATGCCTATTCGAAGGCCGCCGCCGCCGGGCTCTGGCAGTTCATTCCGTCATCGGCGCGCATCTACATGCGCCTGAACAATGTCGTCGACGATCGCCGCGACCCGTGGACCTCCACCGACGCCGCCGCCCGCCATCTGCGCGACGATTACGACGCGCTCGGCAGCTGGCCGCTGGCGCTGACCGCCTACAACCACGGCCGCGGCGGCATCGCCAAGGGCCTGCGCGAAGTCAACGGCACCACCCTGACCGACCTGATCGAGCACTACCAGGCCAAGTCCTTCGGCTTCGCGTCGTCGAACTTCTACTCGGAGTTCATCGCCGCTAGCGAGATCGAGCGCGATTACCGCAGCCATTACGGCGAACTGCAGCGCGAACCGCTGCTGCGCTTCGATACCGTGCGCACCCACGACTACGTGCGCTACGACACCCTGCGCAAGCTGGCCGGCGCCGATGACGAGGAGTTCCAGCGCCTCAACCCGGCGTTCCGCCCGGAAGTGGTCAACGGCCGCCTGCGCGTGCCGCCGGACCATGAGATTCGCGTGCCGAGCGGTGCCGGCCAGCGCTTCGACATCGCTTACGCGACGCTGACCCCGGACCAGCGCCACGACAGCCAGATCCGCCTCTATTCGACTCACGTCGTCGCCCGCGGCGATTCGCTGGGCAAGATCGCCAAGCGCTACGGCGTGTCGAGCAAGGACATCCTGGTCGCCAACAACCTCGGCAATGGCAGCAAGCTGCGCAAGGGCCAGAACCTGCAGATTCCGACCGGGGACGACAAGCTGATGGTGGCGGTGATCGACACCAAGCCGGCGGCACAGACCGCGGCGCATCCGATCAAGGTCAAGGCGGAATCGCCGAGCGTGTCGGTGGCCAAGGCCGTTGCTCAGCACGGCACCCATCGCGTGCGCTCGGGCCAGACCTTGGGCGCGATCGCCAAGCGCTACCGGACGTCGATCAGTGCACTGCAGGAATTGAACGGCTTCGGCGACGCCGACGTGTTGCGCGTCGGCGCGATGATCAAGGTGCCGCGCGGCTAGCGGCTAGATTGGCGTTACTGCGCGGCTACGCCTTGCCAGCCGGCGCAGCGCCGGCCGCAGGCCGAAGTACAGCGCCATGATCGCCAGCGGCGCGGCGACCATCCAGGCCGCGACGCCGCCGAGCGCCACCAGCCCGAATTCGGCGATGAACTCCGTCGGCCCGGCCTGGAAGCGGCTCATCATTTCGGGAATCGACAGCGCCACGTGCGGCGCGCCGAACCATTCGCCGGCTCGATAGAACGGCAGCAGCAGCACGAACTGCAGCGGATAGCAGAGGTAGTTCACCAACTGGATGATCGGCTGGTTCAGGCGCAGGCCCCAGGCGACGAGGCCGCACAGCACCGTGGTGGAACCCAGGATCGGGAACACGGCGATCACCGCGCCGAGCGCGGCGGTCAGCGCGATCTTTTCCGGGGTGATGCCTTGCCGAAGCTGGGCCAGCACCGGCCCGACGACTTTCCGACGCCAGAACGACTGGCCCGGTGCGACGACGGCGGTGGCTGGATCGCTCACCGAACAGCCGGCTTGCGGCGCAGCAGGAAGTCTTCGATGGTCGCGTTCGGCGGCAGCTTGGCAAGTTGAATCAGCGCGTAGACCGCCATCGCCATATTGCCGGTCAGCAGCACCGCAACCAGCCACAGGACCCGCGCCAGCCACGAGGTTTCCTTGTAGGCGATCCACAGCCAGAACCACAGGAAGGCGTAGAAGGTGTCGAACAAGGTTGCCACGAACCAGGCGTTGTAGTTCGCGGCCGGGTTGGCGATCAGATCATTGATCGCCGGCACGATGCTGACGTGGCCGGTGGCCCAGGTCGATGCCCCGACAAGGGAGGCGAACGCGAGGACCGCAAACAGGCCCAGTCCGAACTTCATCAAAACCTCAGCTTTGTTTGGTCAGCGTGATGTGCATCAAGTCGATCGAGCCGGTGCGGAAGCCGCATTCACAGTAGCTCAGGTAATAGCGCCACATGCGCAGGAAGCGCTCGTCGAACTGCTTGACGATCTGTTCCCGCACGCTCAGCACGTTGCGATGCCAGGCAGCGAGCGTATCAGCGTAGTCCTTGGCGTAGAACCGGGCATCGCTGGCCACCAGGCCGGCCTGCTTCGACAGCGTTTCGAACAAGGTCGGCGGGCACAGCATGCCGCCCGGGAAGATGTACTTCTGGATGAAATCGCGCTTCGAACGATAGTTGTCGAAGATCGCCGGATTGATGGTGATGCCCTGGATCGCCGCCACGCCGCCCGGCTTCAGCGCCTTGCCGATCGCCTGGAAATAGCCTGGCCAGTATTCCTCGCCGACGGCTTCGTACATTTCGATCGACACCACGCGGTCATAGGTTTCGGTGACGTCGCGGTAGTCGCGGATCTCGAAGGTGACGCGATCCGATACGCCGGCCTTCTCGGCCCGGATCTTCGCTTCCGCGTACTGCTCGTTGGACAAGGTGATCGAGTGCACCCGGCAACCGGAATGCGTCGCCGCGTAGATCGCGAAGCCGCCCCAGCCGGAGCCGATCTCGAGCAGCGTGTGCTCGGGGCGCAGGTCCAGGCGCTCGTACATCAGCCGGAACTTGTTGATCTGCGCGTCCATCAGCGTTTCGTTCGGCTGGATGTACATGCCGGAGGAGTACGCCATCGTTTCATCGAGCCACATCTTGTAGAACTCGTTGCCGAGGTCGTAGTGGTACTCGATGTTCTTCTTCGCGGTGCGCTTGGTGTTGGCTTTCAGCTTGTGCTTGATCATGCCGAAGAAGCGGCCGAGCCAGTTCATCTCGAACGGGCCCTTGTAGTGCGGCTCGTTGAGGTACATGACCATCAGCAGGCGGGTGAGATCCGGCGTGTCCCAGCAGTCGTCCAGGTAGGCGTCGCCGATGCCGACTTCGCCGCCGGTCAGCAGGTGGCGCATCAGCGCCTCGCTCTTGATCTGCCACAGGCCGTGGGGGCCGGGCTCGCTGCCTTCGAAGCGGCGCGTGCTGCCATTGGGCAGGACGATGTCGAGGGTGCCGACCTTCACACCGGACATCATGTACATCAGGATCTTCAGGCCCCAGCTCAGGCCTCGATTGTCGCCGCGAGTGGCGAAGTCAGCGGGCAAGTCGGGCGAGAAACCGTCCCGGCCCATGATCTGCTGAAGCTGTTCGCGGCGATCGTGATTGCTGTCGTTGTGGTTCATGGCGGCGGCTAGGGTGTCCAGATGATGCCTGACGAGCCTGATCAAGAAGAACTCGACTCAGCTCACTTCACGTTCAGGCGGCGCCGGCTTGCCGTGGAAGCGGCCGCCGCGCAACCAGATTTTCAAGGCTTCCCAATGAATGCCGGCGACCACCTTGAAGGTCATCAGCGGCATCTTCAGCACCTGCTTGACGATGGCGCGATCGGTGAGCAATACCCGCTCGCCGGCCAGCGTTGCATCAAGTATCGGCACCCCGTCCCGCGTCTCGTGGATCGCCACCCGCAGCCGCTCGCCGGGATCGTCGAGCGTGAAACGGTAGCGGCCCACGAGGTCGAAGAACGGCGACACGTGGAAGCACTTGTCCTTCTCATGCAGGTGCTCATACGGCATCGGCTGGCCGTCGGATGCGAGCAGATAGCAATGCTTTTCACCGAAGGTATTGCGCACCTCGGCAATCACCGCCCGCAAGGAACCGTCGCGGTGTTCGCAATACCACATCGAGATCGGATTGAAGGCGAAACCGAACAGCCGCGGGAACGCCAGCAGACGAATCCGACCGCCGTCCAGCGTGATGCCGGCAGATTGCAGCATTGTTTCCGCCCACGACCGCAACGCGCCCAGCTGACCACTGCCGTGGTCGCGATCGTGGATCGCCAGCACGTTGAAACGGTTGCGCGACAGCAGCCGCAGCGGCGCAACGGCTTCGTCGATCCGGTCGATATCCCAGACGATGTAGAACACCTGGTAGACGAAGCGGTACAGCGGCGCGATCAGCCGGCGATGCATCACCCGGCTGGGGTAGAGCGCGGCCGGCGGGCTCGGGATCAAAGCGCGGTCCATTCCGGCAGACAGCTCGCATCGATGCCCTGCACCGCCCGAAGACCGGACTTCAGGCCGTCTTCGTGAAAGCCGTAGCCGGTCCAGGCACCGGCCCACCACAGGCCGCCACGACCCTGGATCGCCGGCAGTTTCGCGTGGGTCAGCTTGCTGGCGGCGGTGTAGTGCGGGTGGTGGTAGACGATGTCGTAGATGATCTTGGCAGCCGCCACCGGCCGCTGCGGATTCAGGGTGACGATGTAGTTCACCGGTCCCGGAATGTGCTGCAGCAGGTTCATCCAGTAGCTGCCGGAAATGCGCTGGTCGTGAATCTCCGAGACCGGATGGGTGTAATTCCAGCTCGCCCAGGCAGCACGACGCTTGGGCAGGAAGCTGTCGTCGCTGTGCAGCACCACGCGTGATTCGCTGTACGGGATGCCGGCCAGCACTTCGCGCTCGGCATCGGACGCGTCGCTGAGCAGACGCAGGGCCTGATCGGAATGGGTGGCGCAGACCACGCGATCGAAGCGCTGCTCGCCACCCGGCAGTTGCAGCAGCACGCCATCGTCCGGCGCGCGGCGAATGCCGAGCACCGGCGTATTCAGACTCAAGGCGCCTTGATAGCGCGCCATCAGCCGCTTGACATAGGTGTTGCTGCCGCCGATGACCGAATGCCAGGTGGGCTGCTGGGTTGCGGTGAACAGGCTGTGGCTGTCGAAGAAGCGCATGAAATCATCGGCTGGATACTCCGCGGCGGCCTTCGGCGAGCAGCTCCAGATCATCCCGGCCATCGGCAGCAGATAGTCGCGGCGCAGCGCCTGCGAAAAACCCTGGTCGTCGAGGAACTGGCCCAGCGAGCCGCTCGGCAGCGTGCCGGCTTTCAGCAGCGCATTGCACTGCTTGTTGAGCTTGAGGATCTCCAGCAGCATGCGGATGTGGCCGGGCTTGAACAGGTTGGTCCACTGCGCGAACACCGTCCACATGTGGTCGCTGCCCTTCCACTCGTAACGGCCATCGCCGATCGATACCGCGAAGGACATGCTGGTCGGCCGGGTTGCCACTTCCAGCTCCTTGAACAGCGCGGTCAGGTTCGGATAGTTGATGCCGTTGTAGACGATCCAGCCGGTGTCCACCGCGCCCGGCCCCTCCGGCGTGTTGATGGCGATGGTGTTGGTATGACCGCCGATGCGGCCATCCTGCTCGATCAGCGTGACCTCATGCTTGCGCGCAAGGAAATAGGCAGCAGACAGGCCCGAGATGCCGGAGCCGATGACAGCGATTTTCATGGGGGACGCAGGGACTGGTGGTCAGTGGCTGGTGTCTGGCGAATATGCGCCATGGGCTCGGCCTTGTCTGGCCACTGGTGGCGAACCACCAGCCACTGCTGTTACGGCTTGGACGAACCGGAGGATGCAGCCGCCCTCAGCAGGGGCGACAAGGTCGGCCAGACGGCATCGAGAATCTGCGGCTGCGCTTCGGTGCGCGGGTGGATGCCGTCATCCTGGAACCAGCGCGGCCGGTCCTCGGCGATCGAAGCCAGGAAGAACGGCATCAGCGGCGCCTGCTTGGCCTTGGCGACATCGGCAAAGGCGCGACGGAAGCGTTCGGTGAACACCGGGCCGTAGTTGTTCGGAATGCGCATCTCGAAGACCACCGGCTTGGCGCCGGCGGCGAGCACCAGATCGCTCATCTTTTCGAGATTGACCCGCATCTGCTGCAGATCGAGCCCGCGCAGACCGTCATTGGCGCCGAGTTCCAGCAGCACCACATTCGGCTTGTGACGTGCCAGCGCCGCAGGCAGCCGGGCCAGGCCGCCGGCCGTGGTCTCACCGCTGACTGAACCGTTGACCACGTTCCAGGTCTTCAAGCTGGTGTCGGCTTGAGTTCGGAGCTTCCGCGCCAATAAATCAACCCAGCCGCTGCGGGTATCCACGCCGTAGCCGGCACTCAGGGAATCGCCCCAGACGAGGACCGTCGGCGCAGCCCAGACACTGCCGGCGAACAGCCAGCCCGCCAGCATCAGGAACAGACGAACAGGGAGTTGTATACGCATGAGCGCAGATGCCAGCGATTCGAAATCGAAAGTGATTGTGGCTGAAAACATCGTCCAGCAAATCGTCAGCGGCGGTGAGCGCATCGCGATCCTGAACGGCCTGAACCTGGCGATCGCCGCCGGTGAATCGGTGGCCATCGTCGGTGCTTCCGGCTCCGGCAAGACCACCTTGCTGTCTCTGCTCGCCGGGCTGGATTCACCCAGTTCAGGGGAGATCATGCTGGCCGGCCAGCGACTTTCAAGCCTCGACGAGGATGGACGGGCGCGATTACGCGCCGGACGCGTCGGCTTCGTATTCCAGTCGTTCCAGTTGCTCGCCGGTTTGACGGCGCTGGAGAACGTCATGCTGCCGGCCGAACTCGCCGACCGTGCCGACGCCGAGAAGCTGGCCCGCGACACGCTGACCCAGGTCGGCCTCGCGGCGCGCACCGGCCACTATCCGTATCAGCTGTCCGGCGGCGAACAGCAGCGAGTCGCCATCGCCCGAGCCTTCGCCGCCGGCCCGGAAATCCTGTTCGCCGACGAGCCGACCGGCAATCTCGATGCCGCTACCGGCGCCAAGATCATCGATCTGCTGTTCGCCCTCAATCGCGATCGCGGCGCCACCCTGGTGCTGGTCACTCACGATCAGCAGCTGGCCGAGCGCTGCGATCGCGTGCTGCGCCTGAATGCGGGCCGCTTCGATGTCTGATGCCTTGGCCGTACCCGCCAGCGCTTTCCGCTTCGCGCTGCTGAGATTGCGGCGCGGCTGGACCAGTGGCGAACTGCGCGTGCTGGTGCTGGCGCTCGCGGTTGCGGCCGCTGCGGCGATCGCCGTCGGCCTGTTCACCGATCGCGTGCGGCTGGCGCTGGAATCCGGTGCCGGCGAACAGCTCGGTGCCGACGCGATCATCACCGGCCGCGATCCGCTGCCGGAAGCCGAACTCGCCAAGCTGCGCGAGATCGGCGTCCGCATCGTCACCGTCACCACCTTTCCGAGCGTGGTTGCCAGAGTCGATGGTGAACAAACCCAGCTGGCGACGATCAAGGCCGTCGAAGCCGGTTATCCGCTGCGCGGTGCGCTGCTGCTGAGCCGCGAGCCGTATGGCGCGACGGAAGTGGCGCCGCCGCAACCGGCATCCGGCGAAGTCTGGGTCGATCAGCGGCTGTGGACGGTGCTCGGCTTGAGCCTCGATGCCGGCCTGCAGGTCGGCAGCAGCAGCTTGCGGGTCAGCCGCATCGTTGCCGAGGAGCCGGGCCGCAGCGGCGCCTTCGCCGAACTGGCGCCGTCGCTGATCATCAATGCCGACGACCTGGCCGCCACCGCGCTCGGTGGTCCCGGCAGTCGTCTGCAGCTCAGCTATCAGCTCGGCGGCACGCGTGACCAGCTTGCTGCCGCCGAGGCCCTGAAGCTGCCGGACAAGTTCAAGTTCACGACCCCGGAAAATGGCCGGCCGGAAATCAGCAATTCGATGAACCGCGCTCGCAGCTTCCTGAACATCGCGGTGCTGGCGACCATCCTGCTCGCCGCCGCGGCGGTCGCCTTGTCGGCGCGCCAGTACAGCACTCGCCTGCGCGATGAAGTGGCGCTGCTGAAAGTGCTCGGCGCGCGGCGCGGCTTCATCCGTCGGGTGCTGGTGCTGCAGATCCTGCTGTTGGGTTTGCTGGCCGGTGGTGTCGGTGCCGCGATCGGCGTTGTCGGGCAGGCGGTGCTCGCCAACCTCGCCGCACCGGTGCTGAACATCGCGCTGCCGGCACCGGGCTGGTTGCCGCTGCCAGCGGTGCTCGGCCTGGTGCTGCTGATGCTCGCCGGCTTCGCACTGCCGCCGGTGCTCGCTTCGGTGAACACCGCGCCGGTGCGGGTGTTCCAGCGCGCGGCCGATCCGCGACACAGCTTGATTGGGGGCTCGGTCTGGGGCCTGGTCGCGGCGATCGTCGCGATCGCTGCCCTGCTCTGGTTGCAGGCCGGCAATCTGAAGCTTGCCGGTTTCGTGCTCGGCGGCGCGCTGGCCACCGCCGGCGTGCTCGCGCTGTTCGCCTGGATTCTGGTGCGCGGCCTGGCCGGCATCCGCTCGCGTGGCGGCATCGCCTGGCGTTTCGGCCTGGGCAACATCGCTCGGCGCAAGGGCGCAGCGGTAGCGCAGATCGTGGCTCTGGGTGTAGCTCTGATGGCGCTGCTGCTGGTCACCGTGGTCCGCGAAGACTTGCTTGCCACCTGGAAGAACAAGCTGCCGCCGGAAACGCCGAACCAGTTCCTGATCGGCATCCTGCCGGAGCAGCGTGAACCGCTGCAGGCCTTCTTCAAGGCGCGCGGCGTGGCCACGCTCGATCCGGTGCCGATGGTCCGTGGCCGTCTGCAAGCCGTACGCGGCCAGGACGTTACCGCCGACAGCTTCGACGATTCGGAAACCCGCCGCTGGATCAACCGCGAGTTCAATCTGAGCTGGACCAGCCACTTCGGCGAGGACAGCGCGTTCATCGACGGCCAGCCCTGGGGCGAGGAAGCGCGCGGCAAGCCCTGGCTGGCGGTCGATGACTATGCCGTCGAACGCCTTAAGCTGAAGATCGGCGACAGCATCACCATCGACTTCGCCGGCACGCCGCTGACCCTGGAAGTGCACGCGGTGCGCAAGATCAAATGGGACAGCTTCAAGCCGAATTTCTTCCTGGTCACGCCGCCCGGCGTACTCGATGCCGAAGGCCTGAATCCGCCGCTGCAGTGGATCGCCAGTTTCTATCTGCCGCGTGATCAGCGGGCCTTGCTTCGAGACTTGATCCGCGAATTTCCGAACGTCACCGCGCTCGATCTCGATGCGGCGCTGAATCAGGTGCGGACCATCGTCGATCGCATCGTCGGCGCGCTGGAATTCATCTTCCTGTTCACTCTGCTTGCCGGGCTGATCGTGATGCTCGCGGTGATCGAAGGCTCGCGCGCCGATCGGGTTCGCGAAACCGGCGTGCTGCGCGCGCTCGGCGCATCGGCGCGGACCATCCGCCAAGGCTTGATCGCCGAATACCTGGTGCTCGGTGGACTGGCCGGTGCGGTCGCGGCATTTGCTGCGCAGGCGCTGGCCTGGGTGCTGGCGACGCGGGTGCTCGAACTGCCGTATGGCCCGCGTCCGCTGCTATGGCTGGCGGGCACGGTCGCCGGTGCGCTGATCGTCGCTGCTGCCGGTTATCTGAGCTTGCGCAAGGTGCTGCAAACCTCGCCACGCAGCGTGCTCGCCGGGGGCAATGGATGAGCAGCGAAGCGCGCCTGCCGCCGGACAGCCTCGACGCGATCGAAGCCGAAGCCTGGGCCTTGCTCGAAGCGGGCGGCGGCTCGTTCCGCGCGCCGTTTCATGCCGGTACTTTGGGCACTATCGGCGATGACGGCCCGAATCTGCGCACGGTGATTCTCCGCGGTGCTGATGGCACCAGCCGGCGCATCTGGTGCCACACCGATATCCGCTCGCCGAAGATCGCCGAGCTGGCGGCCGATTCCAGAATCGCCTGGACCTTGTACGACGAAGCCTCGCGCCTGCAATTCCGCGCCTGGGGCCGGGCAAAAGTCCATCACGATGACGACATCGCCCGCGCCCGCTGGCAAACCACGGTGCTGAACAGCCGGCGCATCTATCACGCCGTGGCGCCACCGAGTTCGATCAGCCCGATACCGACGGGCGGCCTGCCGCCGGAACTCGACGACGAGCGCTGGACACCCGAATACAGCGAACTTGGCGCAGCCAACTTTGTGGCACTGGAAACGCGGATCACCCGGCTGGAAGCGCTGTATCTGCATCACGCCGGCCATCGCCGCGCGATGTTCCGCTACGGCGATGACGGCGCCCACCTGGCGGCGGACTGGCTGATTCCCTGATCAGCGCCGCGATCAGGCGATCTTCAGCTTCACATCGACATTGCCGCGCGTCGCATTCGAATACGGGCAGACGATATGTGCGGCGTCGACCAGCGTCTTGGCTTCCGCCGCATCGAGGCCGGGAATGGTCACCGTCAGTTCGGCGGTGATCGCGAAGCCGGTGGCGGTCGGGCCAATGCCGATCGCGGCGGCGACCTTGGTGTCGGCCGGCAGCGTCTTCTTGCTCTTGCCGGCGACGAACTTCAGCGCGCCGAGGAAGCAGGCCGAGTAGCCAGCAGCGAACAATTGCTCGGGATTGGTGCCGCCGACACCCGGGCCGCCCATTTCCTTCGGTATCACCAGCTTCACATCGAGCACGCCGTCATCGGTGACGGCATGGCCATCGCGGCCTCCGGTGGCGTGGGCATGGGCGGTATAGACAACTTTGTCAGGTGCAGCCATGGGAAAACTCCTTCTATAGGCAGGGAAGCCCTGCGAGAACAATGATTTCTGGATGACCCTCGGTCCCGCCGAGGCGGCATCCGCGATTCACGACCCGGCATCTTTCAATAGTTGGGACGTACCCCCGATATAGGGGGTGCGTGGGTCACGGGATAATCAAGACAATGCAAACGTCGCCAAAGTGCCGTTCGCTTTCACGAACCCGTGCAGTCTCTTTACCGAACCCCAGGCCCACCGTGTCCAGAATCCTGATCGCCCTGCTGTGCTTCGCCGCGTTCTCCACCTCGGCGCTCGCCGATACCTGCCTGAACACCGACAAGGAAAAGTACGCCGACAACGATCCGCGCTCGTCCGATTACGGCAAGTGCAAGTCCACCGGCCCGACCGACAACTACGGCTCGGTGACCACCATCGGCAAGCAGATGGAAGGCATGCTGCAGCGGAATGCGCCCGAGCCGCGCCGGCAGTTCAGCGCCGAGGAAAGTGCATCGATCCACGAGAGCGATCGCGAGCGCTTCGCTAACAGCCAGTACTCGATCCTTTGCGAGGTCGAGGCCTGCGTCGACAGGCCGTCGCCGTATCCAAACGCGAACACCACGCCGGAGCAGCAGCAGGCGGTCCGCGAGGAGATCAAGGCCGCGATCGCCAGCGGCAAGCTGCTGGAAACTTATGGCGACGACAGCTACGCCAAGAAGTGGCTCAGCGGCGGTGACCCGGTCGCCAACTGGAAGATGTGCGAAGTGGCGACGACGCTGACCAAGGCCTACGTTTACGGCAACGGCGTGACCGCGGCACAGAAGAACCCGGCCAAGGGCCTGGCGATCGCCCGTGCCGGTTGCACGGCCAACTGCGGCGGCACCTGCCTCGAACTCGGCCGCATCTTCGCAGCCGGTGACGCCGTGGCACCGGGCGTCGACAAGATCCTCGGCAAGACGCCGCACGAGCAGACCGTGTTCGCGTTCGAAACCGCCATCCGCAACGGCATCACCGCGGCCTACGAACCGCTGGCCGACCTGAACAGCGGAACGCCGGCCCGCTACAAGGGCAAGACCTATTTCAATCTGGTCGAGATGGATAGCTACAACTACTGGAACAACAGCTATACCGATCGCCGTCTGGCCTACCGCCAGTACCAGAAGTGCCTGAAGGCCGATCCATCCAACCTGAACTGCGCGCGCGGTATCAACCTGTTGCTGAAGGATGTGACACCGAACCGCGGCGACGTCTTCAAGCTCGCCAGCGATGTCACCAACGAGGACATCAGCTTCTACAAGGACTACCAGCAGAAGCTCGAAGCGCTGCTGGCCACCGCGCAGAGCACGCCCACTCCCGCGCCCTGAGCATTCAGCTGCCGGCGGCCACCGGTTCGACGATCACCGTGCAGGTCATGCCCGAGACCAGCACCGTGCCTTCCGGCACTTTATCGAGCGCGATCCGCACCGGCACGCGCTGAGCGAGACGCACCCAGTTGAAGGTGGGATTGACGTCGGCCAGCAGGCGCGGGCCGAGCGGGTTGTCGCGGTCGGTGATGCCGCGCGAAATGCCGTCGACATGGCCACGCAGTTCGGGGCCACCACTCATCAGCCGAATCCGCACGGGATCGCCCTCGTGCAGATACGGCAGCTTGGTTTCCTCGAAATAGCCGTTGATGCGGAACGAGCGGACATCGACCAGGGCCAGCATCGGCCGGCCGGCGTTGGCGTAGTCGCCGGCGTGGACTTCGAGGTTGCTGACATAACCATCGACCGGCGCCAGCACCTCGGTACGCTTCAGGTTCAACGCCGCGGTATCGCGGGCGGCCTGCGCCTGGTGGTAGAGCGCGGCGGCCGATGAAGCGGTCGATGCCGAAGCCTCGCGGCTTTCGCTGGACACCACGATCCCGGACAGACTCGCGCGGCGTGCCGCTTCGCTGCGCTTCATGTCGTAGTCGGCCTTGCGGGCGCTGACCGCGGCATCGGCTTCGGCCAGTGCGTGCTGGTAGCGCTCGGAGTCGATTCGCAGCAGCACGTCGCCACGCTTCACCAGCTGGTTCTCGGCAACCAGCAGTTCGACGACCGCGCCGGAGACATCGGGTGCGATCGCGATGACATCGGCCTTCACCCGGCCATCACGCGTCCACGGCGAATACTGGTAGTGGCGCCATAAGCTCAGACCGATGGCCACGGCAGCGGCGAAGATCAGGCCGGTCGACAGCAGGCGCAGCAGGTTTCTCGGATTCATTTGGCAGACCTAGGAATACAGCACGAGCCCGAGCGCGCCGAAGATGCAGACGAACAGGCTGAAACGGAACAGCGCCGGGTGCCAGACGCG
>NZ_CAISIQ010000298.1 GCF_903885465.1 uncultured Nevskia sp. | reverse complement strand
CGTGAAGGTGATCGGGCCCGAGGCACCAACCTTGACGCCGAGGCGATCCGGCAGGTTGACCAGGGTCATGTTCAGGAATTCCGGGCCAGGCAGCGGCACGATGACGGTCTGCGTGGTCGACTTCACCGGCTGGTTGGTCAGAATCGGCACCAGCGCGTTGACGAAGTTCAGGCCGAGCGGTGGCAGCTTGCCGACGATCAGTGCACGGTCGGTCAGCAGCGTGGTAAGGGTCAGGCCAGGGGCCTGCAGCACGGCAACGCCGGTTCCCACCAAACCGCGTACCAGACCAACGGGTTCAGCTTGTGCCGCCGTGGCAAACAGGGCTGACGTCGCAACAGCAGCAATCAAGATCTTTCTCATGGGTTTCCTCGGTGTTCCCTGTGCCAGAATTTTTAGTTGTCACGCTTTGAATGAGCGTTTGGCAACGTTATCAGCCGTTTGTCGCTCTGTCGATGCCGTTGACCCCTGGAATGATTGATTTTTTCCATGCTGAAAAGTGAACGCTCGTTGCCTGAAGCCTGATTACAACATCGAGTCGGACATCGTTTTACTTGCCGCCAGCCTGCTCGGACATGGTCAAATACGGCCCCTCCGGACGCCCCGGCCCGCTGTATGCAGGGCCCGGTGATGATCGCTGCCGCTGACCCAGCCTGAACATGACCCCAATCGAACCGACTGAAACCGAACGCCTGCCTTTGCGGCTGTTCGCCGAAAAGGCTTACCTCGACTACTCGATGTACGTCGTGCTGGACCGCGCCCTGCCGCATGTCGCCGACGGCCTGAAGCCGGTGCAGCGCCGCATCATCTATGCGATGAGCGAGCTGGGCCTGAGCTCGACCTCGAAGCCGAAGAAGAGCGCCCGCACCGTCGGCGACGTGATCGGCAAGTTCCATCCGCATGGCGACAGCGCCTGTTATGAGGCGATGGTGACCATGGCCCAGCCATTCGCCTACCGCTATCCGTTGGTCGATGGTCAGGGCAACTGGGGCTCGGCGGACGATCCGAAATCGTTCGCGGCGATGCGCTATACCGAAGCCAAGCTGACGCCGTATGCATCGACCCTGCTCGGCGAGCTGGAAATGGGCACCTCGGACTGGGTACCGAACTTCGACGGCACCCTGCAGGAGCCGAAGCTGCTACCGGCGCGGCTGCCGAACATCCTGGTCAACGGCACCACCGGCATCGCCGTCGGCATGGCCACCGACATCCCGCCGCACAATCTTCGCGAGCTGGCGCTGGCCTGCAAGCTGCTGCTGAAGAACCCGAAGACCACGCTCGACGAGCTGATGACGGTGCTGCCCGGCCCGGATTTCCCGACCGGCTGCGAAATCATCAGCGAGCCGGCCGAGCTGCGGAAGCTCTACGACACCGGCAACGGCATGGTCCGCATGCGCGCGCGCTGGGAGCGCGAGGATGACAACGTTGTCATCACCCAGCTGCCTCATCAGGTATCTCCGGCGAAGATCCAGGAACAGATCGCCGAGCAGATGCGGGCCAAGAAGCTGCCGCTGGTCGAGGATCTGCGCGACGAATCCGATCACGAGAATCCGACCCGCATCGTCATCATCCCGCGCTCGAACCGGGTCGACATCGATGCGCTGATGACGCATCTGTTCGCGACCACCGACCTCGAAAAATCGGTGCGCGTGAACCTGAACATGATCGGCCTGGACGGCCGGCCGCGAGTCAAGAACCTGCCGGAAATCCTCAGCGAATGGCTGGTCTACCGGGTGGCGACGGTCAAGCGCCGTCTCGAGTATCGGCTGAAGAAGGTCAACGAGCGCCTGCACATCCTCGATGCCTTGCTGATCGCCTTCCTGAACATCGACGAGGT
>NZ_CAISIQ010000297.1 GCF_903885465.1 uncultured Nevskia sp. | reverse complement strand
TTGCCTTCGATCAGCACGTCGCAGGTATCGAAGTTGGTCGGCGGGTTGCCGGCGCATTGGCTGTCCTGCGCACGGCCGAGCAGCGCGAGGCCCGCCCAGCCACCGGCCGGTGCGTCGGTCGGCGTTGCGGCGCTGCCATCGAAGCGGTTGGCGATCTGGGTGCGCGAGGTCAGCACGATCGGCGCTGCCGCCGTGCCGTTGGCGATGATCTGCGCGCCGCGGCTGATGACCAGGGCCGAACGGCCCGAGGCATAGACCAGCGTGCCCGGCTCGATAACCAGCACCGACGCGGTTTCGGCATAGCCGACCGCCGAGCGCTGCAGGTCACCGTTGCCGATGACTGCACCCGGGAAGCTGTCGGCTTCGATTTCGTAGACATTGTCGTTGGTCAGGGTCAGCGCGCCAGCGGTGCCGAAGCGGGCAGGCAGGCGACAGACGTCGTAGTTGCCGGTTGCGGCGGTACCGGTGAACAGGCCGGTTTCGTCACGCGACAGCGGACCGAACATCGCCACGAAGTCGCCGACCAGGGTGGTGCCGGCTGGGCAGGTGCTGGTGGCCTGGGCCACCGAAGCGCCCGACAGCGCGGTGCCGGCGGTGCCGCCGAATAAGCGCCAGATGTCGTCATTGCCATTGACGCGCACGGTCCAGCCGGCGGTCCAGGCGTTGGCACGGCTCACGGCCGGGTCGAAGGCGCCGATGTAGCTGGTGCTGACCACGGTGGATGGCACCGGCAGCGAGATCGCATCGGTCGCCGTGGCCGGCGGCCAGACCGCGGGAGCGGTGAAAGCGGCGTTGAGGCCAGTGGTGCCGGTGATCGGGTAGCCGGTGGCGTCGATGCGGCCGGCCACGCTCTGCGTGTTGTTGAAGCCCGGCAGCGCGAAGTAGGTGGCGATCGAGAATGGATCCGGCAGGCCGGTGCCTACGAGCGTCGTACCGGTGCCTGCACCGAGCGAGCCCGTGAGCGCGCCGGCCGGGGGCGTGCTGCCACCGGTCGTGGTGCCCGTGGTTCCACCCGTCGTGCCGCCGCCGGTCCCGCCCGTGGTGCTACCGGTCGTGCCGCCGCCGATGTTGATGACGGTGGTATTCGGATTCAGATCGGTGCCTTCGCAGGCGACGAGAAAGCCGCTACCGATCAGGGTCGCCGCGATGACTGCGGTTTTCTTGAAATGCATCTCTAATCTCCAGATGGGTTCGTGTTGCTGATGCTTCATGGCTGCTGACTGCTGCGGCCGCCGAAGAGGGCCGGCGACGCTCTCTTCAACTCAGAATTGGTACTGCACGCTGATCTGCCCGGAACGGCCGAGCTTGTAGCTGCGCTGCAGCGCAGCCTGGCCGTTGAACTGGCCTTGCTCGATGTCGATGCGCGGATCAAGAAGGTTTCGGGCCTTGAGCCCGATCTGCCAGTGCTGGCCGATGCCCTGCCGGATGTTGAAATCGAGCACCGGGTAGGACTTCTCGGTGGAGTTCGGCAGGTCGTTGATGCCGACTTCGGCCAGGCGGTCACCGAAGATGTTGAACAGCAAGGTGGCGTCGGTGCGGCTGGCCGGATTCGAGTAGCCGAGCGTGGCGTTGGCGAGATAGTTCGACTGGCCCTGCAGCTGGCGCGTCGAGCCATTCGGCAAGGTCACTTCCGATTCGATGCGCGAGAAGTTGCCGGCGACATAAGCGAACTGCAGCGGCGGTGCGATGGCCTGGAGGATGCCGAGGTCATAGCGGGCATCGAGTTCGATGCCGTAATCCTTCGCGCTGTTGGCGTTCTGGAACGAGCGCACCACCTGGTTGCCCGATGAAGCGTCGATGTTGAATTCGATCGGGTTGCGGATGTCCTTGTAGAAGATGCCGATCGACGCTGCTTTCGAGTTGCTCCAGTACTGCTCGAAGCGCAGGTCGTAGTTGGTCAGCTTCGCGGAACGCAACTGCGAGTTGCCGACCGTCAGGAAGCGCGTTTCCGGATCGAGGAAGTCGACTTCCGCCAGTTCACGAAACTGCGGACGGTTCAGCGACTGCGATACGCCGATGCGCACCTGCGTCTGGCGGCTGATGAACCAGGTCGCGTTCAGGCTCGGCAGGATGTCGCTATCGGTGAGACGCGAGTTCACCGTTGCGCCACCGGCCGGATCGCCGGTTTCGACGTTGATGGTGGACTTCTCGAGGCGGCCACCGGCCTGTACTTCGAACTGCTCGCCGACGAACACGTCGGTCATCACATAAAACGCGTTGACGTCCTGGGCTCCGTCATAGACGTTGGCGTTGCCGCCGCCCCGGATCGAGATGTTCAGATCGGTGAGATCGAAGCCGCCCGGCCCGAAGAAGGTCGGGGTCAACACGTTTTCGAGTGAGGGCACCAGCTGCAGCGTCCGGAACAGATCGCTGCGCTGCGTCGCCAGCGAGGAATAGGCGAAGCGCACCGATTCGAAATCACGATCACGACGGGTGCCGCGCGCGCCCCACTTGAAATCGCCGCGCAGACTGTCCGAGGCCTCGAACGGCAGGCTCAGATCGACACCCAGATCGAGCGTCTTGTCCTGCAGGAACTCCCAGGTACGACGTGGCTCCGAAGCTTCGCCGGACTGGCCGAAGCCGATCAGGAACGGATCGTCGGTGCCGACGGCGCGGAAGCGGCCGTAGGTGCGGCGGTCGAGCACGTCGCGATCGGCGACCGAGTAACCGGCCTGCCACTTGATCTTGAGTCCACCGGCGTCGGTCAGGGTGTGCTTGCCGGTCAGCTGATTGGTGATCAGCTGGCCTTCGACGTAGTCGAGCGTGATGCGTTCCTGATCGGTCGCGAAGCCGGCATCGCTGGCCACCGCGCGGCCAAAGAAAGCGCCCTTCTGCGTCTGACGGCTGAGCAAGGTGACGAAATCGACCTTGTGCTGCTTCGAGTATTCGTAGCCGAGGCCCAGGGTGCCGCCGGTCTCGAAGGTCTGCTCGGAACGCTGCAGTTCCTCGACGTCCTGGCGCGACACGTCCTGACCACCGCCACCGCCCGCCGTGAACACGCCGCGCTGTTCACGGCGGAAGCGATAGTTGGTGTCGTACAGGCCAGTGACCTGGAAGCCGAACTTCTGGGTGCCGCCGAGCTTGAACACGTTGCCGTAGCTCAGGCTTCCACCGAAGTCGGCCGGGGCCTTGTCGATGCGCTGCAGATCGAACAGGTTCGGCAGCGTCTGCAGCAGTTTCAGACGGTCCGCGAGCGTTGCGCCGCCGAGCGTGTTGGCGCCGTTGTTGGTGATGTCGCGATAGCTGCCGGGGAGGTCGCGCTGGCCGCCGTCGGTGCCGAGGTAATCGAAATCGGAGCCCTGATAGGTCAGCACCGGCGAAAACGTGGTCTGCGTGTTGCCGCCGACGTTGACTCGGATCGCACCGGTTTCGAAATCCGGCGTCGGCCGCGTTTCGATCAGCGCCACACCGCCGGAAAACTCGCCCGGCAGATCGGCGCTATAGGTTTTCTGCACCGTCAAACCACCGAGGAATTCGCTCGGGAAGGCATCGACGGCGACGACGCGGCGGCTCGGATTGAAGCTCGGGATTTCCGCGCCGTTGACCAGGGTCGTCGAATAACGATCACCGAGACCGCGCACCACCACGACATTGTTCTGCACGCTGACGCCGGTCACGCGACGGATCGCTTCTCCAGCATTGGAATCGCCGGCAGCGGCGATTTCTTCCTGCGAAACCGAGTCGATGACCGAGGTCGCGACTCTTTCCTTGGTCGCCGTCGACTGACGCCGGACCACGCCTTTTACGGTGACCGTGCCAAGTGCGGTGGCGCCGCTGCCCGGAGTAGTGGTCGTGGCTGCAGCCGACGAAGGCTTGACGGCACTGACACTGACCGCCAGCGAGCCGCCCAGTAGCGGCGAGGCGCGGACGCCCGGAATGTCCTGCGGTGCCGAGCCTTCGGCGGCAACCTGCACGGTGTATTCGCCGCGCGGCAGGTCGAGCTTGAAAGCGCCGCTGGCGTCGGTGGTGGTATTGATGGCGGTATCGGCGGCCGAAACCCTGGCACCGGCGAGCGGCTTGCCGCTGCTGTCGGTGACCGTGCCGGCGATCGGCGTGACCGCGGCTTCGCGGGCATTGAAGATGTCGCGCTCGACCTTGGCGTCGCCGACGTCGGCAGGCAGGTTGACGGCGACTTCGGCGGCATCGGCATCGCCGAGGCGAATCTCGGTGAACGCGACATTGGTGGTGCCGCGGGTCAGCACGATGCGATGCAGGCCGCTGGTGGTTCTAAAACTGATGCGGCCGCCGGCATCGGTGGTGCCGATCGATTTGCCGTCGACCGAGACGGTCAGCCCGGCAACGCCTTCAGCGCCCCGGACGACAGCGACAGCAACTTCACCCGGCGAAACCTGTGCGGCCTCGACCTGGCCGGCGACCGCAATGGCAAACAGTGACGTGGCAAGACGTGCACGCGTCATAAGAAAATTTCCCCGGTAAGTAGATCAATGCCCACGGCGGCGCCGTTTGGAATGGCGGCAAAGTACTGACCGGATATGACGGATTCGTGAAATTGTCAGGGGCTTATCCTGCCCCTCGACCGAAGATCATTCGAACGCGCAAGTTATTGTAAAAATTATGTTTTTATATTGATTTACAAATGTGAATTCAACGACTTGTGAGCCGTACGCAATACCGTCATAAAGCCTTGCTCGGTCACGGAAATGTCGCAATCGGTGGTCCGGACCGGAATGCTCACGGTCTGACGACTACCTCCGTTCGTCACCTGATGGTCGGCCTCGGCGGTCGGGCCGCATCCGGATCCATCGGTGCGCGAAAGAGCGCTTCTGGCACGCCGCGCGTCAGTTGATCCGGACCACCGCCGCCAACGGCCTGTGCTGCGGCTCGGAACGGGTACCAGTCTGTTTTTGTTGCATTGCGGCGTAAGGGTCGTTTCGCTATCATGCGCGACCCCAAACCCCGGCCCGGGCTAGGGCCCGGGCGTTCGCCGCTGCATGTCATGCGATTCAACGCATGACAAAAGCGCAGCGGCTCACCCAAGAATGGCAGCGGAGTCTCGGATGAGTGCAGTGGAAGGCGTTGAAATCACGGGCGAAATTCGTCCTGCGTACAAGAAGATCCTGACCAAGGACGCGATCGAGTTCGTCGCCAAGCTGGTGCGCAAGCACCGCAGCCGGCGCAGCGAGTTGCTGGAGCTCCGCAAGGAGCGGCAGGTCGCCATCGATGCCGGCAAGCTGCCGAAATTCCTGGCCGAGACCAAGGAAATCCGCAGTGGCAGCTGGAAGATCGCCGGCATTCCGGCTGATCTCCAGGATCGCCGCGTCGAGATCACCGGTCCGGTCGACCGCAAGATGGTCATCAACGCGCTGAACGCTGGTGCCAAGTGTTTCATGGCGGACTTCGAGGATTCGGCATCGCCGACCTGGGAGCTGATGCTCGACGGCCAGATCAACCTCCGCGACGCGGTCAACAAGACCATCAGCTATACCTCGCCGGAAGGCAAGGAATACAAGCTGAACAAGGAAGTCGCGACGCTGATCGTGCGTCCGCGCGGCTGGCATCTCGACGAGAAGCACATCCTGATCGACGGCGAACCGGCTCCGGGCGGCATCGTCGACTTCGGCCTGTACTTCTTCCACAACGCGGCCACCTTGCTGAAGAAGGGCTCGGGCCCGTACTTCTATCTGCCGAAGATGCAGTCGCATCTCGAAGCGCGGCTGTGGAACAGCGTGTTCGTCGACGCCCAGAAGGCGCTCGGCATTCCGAAGAAGACCATCAAGGTCACCGTGCTGATCGAAACGCTGTGGGCCGCGTTCGAGATGGACGAGATTCTTTATGAGCTGCGCGACCACATCGTGGCGCTCAACTGCGGCCGCTGGGATTACATCTTCAGCTGCATCAAGACGCTCAACGCGCATGGCGACTGGATGGTGCCGGACCGTCACTCGGTCGGCATGGATCGCCATTTCCTCGACAGCTACTCCAAGCTGCTCTGCGAGACCTGCCACAAGCGCGGCGCGATGGCGATGGGCGGCATGGCCGCGTTCATCCCGATCAAGAACGACAAGGCGAAGAACGACGCCGTGTTCGCCAAGGTGTCGGCCGACAAGCTGCGCGAAGTGCGCAACGGCCATGACGGCACCTGGGTTGCTCATCCGGGTCTGGTACCGGTCGCACTGGCGGTGTTCGACGAACACATGCCGGAGCCGAACCAGCTCGCCAAGCAATTCAATTACAAGATCAAGGCGGCGGATCTGCTCAAGCAGCCGATCGGCGAGATCACCGAAGGCGGCCTGCGCAACAACATCAATGTCGGCATCGGCTATGTCGAAGCCTGGATCGGTGGCAACGGCTGCGTGCCGCTGCACAACCTGATGGAAGACGCGGCGACTGCCGAAATCTCCCGCACCCAGGTCTGGCAGTGGCTGAAGTACGGCGCGACGCTTGCCGATGGCCGCAAGGTCACCAAGGGCCTGGTGCTGAAGACCATCGACGAAGAGCTGGCCGCCTACAAGGCGCAGCTTGGCGACGAGCGCTACTACCAGGGCCGTTTCGCGGAAGCCGCCGGCATCATGGCGCGCATGTCCACCGCCGAAAAGTGCGCGGACTTCCTGACCCTCGCCAGCTACGACTATCTCGACTGATTCAACTTAAGCGCTCTGCCGACAGCGTCGGAGTGCTTTTTCGCTGCAACCCACACCAACCGGGTCAAACCCCAAGAGGATGCTGCAATGACGAGCCGTGAAGACCAGATCAAGGCCCTGGAAAAAGACTGGGCAACCAACCCCCGCTGGGCGCTTGTCAAGCGCGGTTATTCCGCTGCTGACGTCGTCCGTCTGCGTGGCAGCGTCCAGCTTGATTACACGCTGGCGAAGAACGGCGCCGAGAAGCTCTGGGCCAAGGTCAACGGCGGCGCCAAGAAGGGCTATGTGAACGCGTTCGGCGCGATCACCGCCGGTCAGGCCATGCAGCAGGCGAAGGCCGGCCTCGAAGCCGTGTATCTGTCCGGCTGGCAGGTTGCTGCCGACGGCAACACCAGCGAAACCATGTACCCGGACCAGTCGCTGTACGCGTACGACTCCGTGCCGACCATGGTTCGCCGCATCAACAACACCTTCAAGCGCGCTGACGAAATTCAGTGGTCGCGTGGCATCGAGCCGGGCTCGAAGGAATTCATCGACTACTTCCTGCCGATCGTCGCTGACGCGGAAGCCGGTTTCGGTGGCGT
>NZ_CAISIQ010000296.1 GCF_903885465.1 uncultured Nevskia sp. | reverse complement strand
GGCCGATGAAGCGATCACTGGTCGCCGCATCCTCAAGCTCTACGGCGGCGAGATCTATGTGCTCGACGCGTTCCGCCGCATGGACGATTATCTGCGCCGGCAAACCCTGAAAATGACCGCCAGTGGTGCTGCCAGCAACAGTGCGCTGGAGCTGATCGCCGCCATTGGCGTGGCGATGCTGGTGTTCGTCGCGACCGCACCCGGCATGATCGAAACGGTCAGTGCCGGTACCTTCGC
This sequence comes from uncultured Nevskia sp., assembly GCF_903885465.1. Taxonomy (GTDB): domain Bacteria; phylum Pseudomonadota; class Gammaproteobacteria; order Nevskiales; family Nevskiaceae; genus Nevskia. Next base: position 3,893 of record NZ_CAISIQ010000296.1, on the reverse strand, counting down.
CTCGTTCATCGCCGCGATGCTCAGCCTGCGCGCGCCGATGGCTTCGATGACCAGCATCAGCGAGCGCCTGCAGCGCGGCCTGGTCGCTGGCGCCGATCTGTTTTCGTTCCTCGATACGCCGGTGGAAGCCGACAGCGGCAGCCGTCCGCTTGCTCGCGCCGAAGGCCGTCTGCGCTTCGATGACGTGCACTTCGGCTACGAACGCGATGGCCGCGCCGCGCTCGATGGTGTGACGCTCGACATCGCGCCCGGCTCGACGGTGGCCTTCGTTGGCCGCTCCGGCAGCGGCAAATCGACGCTGCTGTCGCTGATCCCGCGCTTCTACGATCCGCAGTCCGGTGCCGTGCTGCTCGATGGTCACGATGCCCGCGAGTACAAGCTCAGTGATCTGCGCCGGCAGATCGCCCTGGTCGATCAGAACATCGTGCTGTTCAACGCGACGATCGCCGACAACATCGCCTACGGCTCGACTGGCGAGACGCGGGAGAAGATCGAAGAAGCCGCGCGCCGCGCTCACGCCTGGGAGTTCATCAGCCGGCTGCCCCAAGGCCTGGACACCATGCTTGGCCAGGACGGCGCCAATCTCTCCGGTGGCCAGAAGCAGCGCCTGACCATCGCCCGCGCACTGTTCAAGGACGCACCGATCCTGATCCTCGACGAAGCCACCAGCGCGCTCGACAGCGAATCCGAACGGGCGATCCAGCAGGCGCTGACCGAGCTGATGCGCGGCCGCACTACCTTGGTGATCGCCCATCGCCTGTCGACGATCCAGAGCGCGGATCTGATCGTGGTCATGGATCAGGGCCGCATCGTCGAGCAGGGCACGCATGAGGCTTTGCTGACGCGGGATGGCGCTTATGCCGGGCTGCATCGTATGCAGTTCCGCGACGAGATGGTGGCGGCTTGAGCCCGTTTGGGCACCGCATCCCAGTTCGTCATTCCCGCGAAGGCGGGACCGATTCGCCGGGAGCGAATCGGCGCGCAAGCCTGCGCAAGCAGGTTGAGTGCAGGGATGCGTTCAACAATCCAGTTCTTATGTTGCCGGCGGTGCGCATGGGTCAAAACTGGATCCCCGCCTGCGCGGGGATGACGAGCTTTGAAAGGGTGGCTTCCCTTCGAGTGGCCGCTTGAAGCGCTGGATCGAACAACGCTGGTACTCCACCGAGCCGCCGCCGCTGGCCTTGCGCCCGCTTGGTGCGCTGTACGGTTCGATCGCTGATCACCTCGCAGCGGCAAAGAAGCGCGAAGCCGTGCGCCTGCCAGTGCCCGTCGTCGTCGTCGGCAACATCAGCGTCGGCGGCACCGGCAAGACGCCGCTGACCCTGTGGCTGATCGAGCAGGCGAGGGCGCTCGGCTTCACGCCGGGTGTCATCAGCCGCGGTTATGGAGGCCGCGCTGCTCACTATCCACTGCGCGTCACATCGACGACCGATCCGGCCGAATGCGGCGACGAGCCTGCGTTGATCGCCCGCCGCGCTGGCGTGCCGCTGGCCGTGGCCCCGGATCGCATCGCGGCGGCGCGGCTGCTGATCGAGCAGGACGGTGTCGATCTGCTGATCGCCGACGATGGCCTGCAGCACTACCGGCTCGCGCGCGATCTCGAACTCTGCGTCATCGATGGCGTGCGCGGTCTCGGCAACGGTGCGCGGCTGCCGGCCGGGCCGTTGCGTGAGCCGACGTCGCGGCTGGCGACCGTCGATGCGGTGATCGTCAACGGCGCGCTGCAAGCATCATTGCCTGCGCACGGCCGGCCGCAGTTGACGATGAACCTGCTGGTCGAGCGCGCATTGCCGCTGGTCGGTGGCGAGCCGCGCTCGCTGAGCAGCTTTGCCGGCCAGCGCGTTCGGGCGATCGCCGGCATCGGCCATCCGCAGCGCTTCTTCAAGTCGCTCGAAGCCGCCGGCCTTGTCGTCATACCGCAAGCATTCCCGGATCATCATCACTACACGGCCGGCGATCTGAGCTGCGACGCCGGCCTGCCGCTGCTGATGACCGAGAAGGACGCGGTGAAGTGCGCGGCCTTCGCGCGTGATGGCCTGTGGTGGGTGCCGGCCGACGCGCAGCTGCCGGAGGCCGATGCGGTGCATGTGCGAAAATTGCTGTCTGCTCTCAAATCACATCCGATCCTTTGAACGCTCCGATGCCCATGGACAAGCGCTTGCTCGACATCCTCGTCTGCCCGGTCACCAAGGGTCCGCTGACCTGGCATCCGGACGTGCAGGAACTCTGGTGCAAGGCCTCGCGCCTCGCCTATCCGGTACGCGACGGCATTCCGGTGATGCTCGAGGAAGAAGCGCGCCATCTACGTGAAGACGAGCTGAAGTAGCACGCAAGCAATGTCCGGATTCCGCATCGTCATCCCGGCCCGGCTCGGCTCGACACGGCTGCCGCGCAAGGTGTTGCGCACGCTGGCCGGCAAGCCGCTGGTGCAATGGACCTGGGAAGCGGCCTGCCAGGTTGCAGGCCCGGAGTCCGTGGTCATCGCCACCGATGATGCCGAAGTGCTGGCGGCCTGCACGGCGTTCGGCGCCACGGTGCGGATGACCAATCCGGCACATCAGTCCGGCACCGACCGGGTCAACGAGATCGCGACGGCCGCTGGCTGGGACGACGGCCAGATCGTCGTCAACCTGCAGGGCGACGAGCCGCTGATGCCGGCGGCCATGGTCGTCGAAGCGGCGAAGCTGCTGGCCGATGATGCGAGTGCAGATATCGCCACGCTCTGCCATCCGCTGCATGCGCTGGAAGACTGGCTGAACCCGAACTTCGTCAAGGTGGTCCGCGCCGCCAGCGGCCATGCGCTGTATTTCTCGCGCGCGCCGATTCCCTGGAAGCGGGAAGGGACCAGCCCGACTTCGCCGCTGCCGGTCGGCCTCGCTTTCCGGCACATCGGTCTTTACGCGTACCGCGTTGGTGCGCTGCGCCGCTTCAGCGCGCTGCCGCCGTCGTCGCTGGAAAACTGCGAAGCGCTGGAACAGCTGCGCGCGCTTGAAGCCGGCTTGGCGATAGCGGTCGGCGTGTCAGACGTGCCGCCACCGCGCGGTGTCGATACCGAGGCCGATCTCGCCGCGGTTGCCGCGGTACTGGAGTCGCGCGCATGAGCCGTCGCACCGCCGTGCTGCCGCCCGATGTACCGTTATTGAGCTTCGGCCAGCGCTTTCGCGCCTGGCTCAACATGCTGTTCGTCGATCATTCGATCTTCCGCTTCATCTACAACACGCGGATGGCGGTCACGCCGGAACTGCATCGCTGTGGTCACCCGATGCCCTACCAGTTGCGCGGCGCGCAGCGCGCCGGCATCCAGACCGTGCTGAGCCTGCGTGGCAACGAAACCCATCTCGGCTCGAATCAGCTCGAATGGGATACCTGCAAGCGGATCGGCCTGCATCTCGTCCATTTCCCGATCGGCTCGCGCAGCGCGCCGCAGCGCGATGAAGTGCTGGAGATCATCAATCTGTTGGAGACCTTGCCGAAGCCGCTGCTGATTCACTGCAAATCCGGTGCGGACCGTGCCGGCATGGTGTCGACGATCTGGCAGCTGCTGCGCGGCGAAAGCTTCGGCACCGCGATGCACCAGCTCGATTTCTGGCGCCACGGCCACATCAAGGCGGCGAAGACCGGCGTGCTCGATCAGCTGTTCTATACCTACCGCGATCATGTTGCCGCGCATCCCGGCACCACGTTCCCGGACTGGGTGGCGAACCATTACGACCCGGTGGCGGTGACCGCTTCGTTCAAGTCGAACTTCTGGGCCAATCAGCTCGTCGATCGCATCCTGCGCCGCGAGTAAATCTGCCGAGACCAACAAAAAAGCCGCGTCTCTCGACGCGGCTTTTTTGTTTCAGCAAGGGCTCAGGATTCAGGCCGTGTGGTCTGACTTCTTCTCGCCGGCT
>NZ_CAISIQ010000295.1 GCF_903885465.1 uncultured Nevskia sp. | reverse complement strand
CTGTTTTTTTGTCTGCGGCCTGCACGTAGGATGCGGGGCCGTGTGTCACCTCACAGGAATCTTCAATGCGCCGGACTCGCTTTTTTGCCGTCCCGATCGTCCTGGCCCTGCTGCTCCTGCAAGGCTGCGGCAGCTCCAGCGCGCCGGATTCGTTCCTGTCATCGGAACCGGCCTTGATCACGCCGCAGGCGACGCTCGACGCGTCCCTGAACTGCACGCCCTTCGAACATCCGGACAAGCCGCCAGTGCTGCTGGTGCACGGCACCTTCTTCACCGGCACCGAACAGTTCACGCTGTTCTACACGCCGCAACTGGTGGCGATGGGCTATGACGTCTGCATCGTCACCTATCCCGATCGCGGTCTCGGTGATCTGCAGATTTCCGCGGAGTACGTGGTCAACGCGCTGCGCAGCATCTACGCGCGGACGGGCCGCAAGGTCGCGATGATCGGCCACAGCCAGGGCGCGACGATGCCGCGCTGGGCGCTGAAGTTCTGGCCGTCGGCGCGCGAAGCGGTCGCCGATTTCGTGCTGCTGGCCGGGCCCAATCACGGCACCAGCGTCGCCTTTGGCTTCGACACCGTGGCTGCGCTGTTCGACGCGCTGGGCCTGGGCGCGCTGCCGGTCGGGCTGCTTCCGGAGGCGCTGTACCAGTTCGCGCTCGATGCCAATTTCATCACCGCACTCAATGCTGGCGACGAAACACCGGGCGATGTCGACTACACCGCGATCTACACGCAGTTCGATGAACTCGTGCAGCCGGTTGTGCCGGTACCGACGGCGGCGCTCGATTTCGGCCAGAACAACCGTCATGTCGCCAACATCCTGCTGCAGGACATCTGCCCTGCTTATCTCGTCGAACACGGCACCATCGGCACCACCGATCCGGTCGCATTCGCGCTGGCGCTGGATGCCATCAGCCATTCGGGCCCTGCCGATGTCACGCGCGCCGGGGGCACTTCGCTGTGCCGTCTGCTGCCGGTCGATGTGACGGTGCTGCTGCAGGCGCCGATCGTCAGCGGGTTGCTGCAGATCGTGGCCTCGACCTTGCAGACCGGCGCGCCCAATCCTCACCTCGCGGCTGGCGAGCCGCCGCTGATGCCTTATGCAGCGGGTGAACTGAGCCATTGAAGCCGGCCAGCCATGGCACTTGTCGGGCGGTTGGAAGGCATCGTTTGGTTTGATCGCCTCACCGCGCCACTCAAAAGCCTGGGCAGGCCCCCTTTCAACATGCAGCGGATGCCTTCCGTCGCCGAAAGCCGACCGTTCGATCTCGCTCAATGAGAGCCTCCGGCGTCCTCCAGAGGGCCGAGTCCGAATCTGCCATTCGAGCAGCCGGTGGAAAAGCGGAGACCGAATGCGCAACCAGAGGCCGGAGCTTTCCAATGTGGTGCTGGACTCGCTGACCGAATCGGTCGCGATGATCGACGTTCAAGGTGTGATCGTCGGCGTCAACGAGACCTGGCGGCAGTTCGCTGCCGACAATCTCGGCGAGTGCATGACGCACTACGTCGGCGAGAACTATCTCGCCGTCTGCGAACGTGCCGCCCATGACGACGATGTATCGGCCAAGGCGATGTATGACGGCCTGCGATCCGTGCTCGAGGGTGACCTGGATCACTTCTCGCTTGAGTATCCCTGCCCCAGCCCATCCCAGCCTCGCTGGTTCATCGCCCATGTGACACCCAGCCGCAACTCGGAGGGGCCGCATTTCTTTGTCGTCGCGCACGAAGACATCACCGCGCGCAAGCTTGCGGAAGTGAAACTGGAGCAGGCAGAGCGTAGCCTGCGGATGATTCTTGATGCGCTCCCGATCGGCGTCTGGCTTACCGATGCCGCGGGCAGAATCATCCAGAGCAACCCTGCGGGACGGCAGATCTGGAGCACCCCGGATGGGGGCTCGCTGGAGCGCGGCGGCTCGCGCTTGCGCGATGGCGGCCCATTCGCCGCCAGCGACTGGGCCGCCGCGGAAACCCTGCGCAGCGGCGACACCTGTGCGGAGGAATCACTCTTGGTGGAAATGCCCGACGGTAGCCGCAAGGTGCTGCTTCATGCGACTGTGCCGCTGAAGGACGTAAACGATAAGGTCACCGGCGCAGTGATCATCGACCGCGATATCACCGCCCGACATGAGTCCGATGAACTGTTGCAGCAAGCCCAGCGCGATGCCGATGCCGCCAATCGCGCACTGGCCGAAGCGCTGGACCGTGAGCGCGCGGCCGCCCGTACCGATGAACTCACCGGCATCGCCAATCGCCGCCACTTCTTCGCGCTGGGCGACCAGATCTTCGAGATCGCCCGTCGCTACAAGCAGCCGCTGTCGCTGGTGATGTTCGATCTCGATCACTTCAAGCGCATCAACGATCGCCACGGCCATCAACTCGGTGACCAAAGTCTGAAGCATGTCGCTCGTCTGGCCCTTTCCGAACTGCGGGGTGCCGACCTGCTGGCCCGTTACGGCGGCGAAGAGTTCGTGATCCTGTTGCCGGAGACCGACGCTGATGAAGCCCTCGCCGTCGGCGAACGTATTCGCCTGGCGATCGAATCGAGACCGCTGACGACGGCCGACGGCGAGATCATGATGAGCATCAGCGCCGGCATCGCCTCCATCGAGCCCGAGGACGGCGACAACCTGGAAAGTCTGGTCGGCCGTGCCGACCTCATCCTTTACGCCGCGAAGGCGGCGGGCAGGAACCGCTGCCTTCTGCAGAGCTGACGTTCTCCACGGCAATGGTGCTCGCGCGGGCCGCTTGGCGTGCTCGGATATCGCCCGAACGCGCAGATCGATAAGATGCCGGCCCGGCCTCCGCTCATCTGTCGACAGGCCTCGTGCCTGTACGTCCGCCCGACTTCTCATGAATGCCGCGCTAAAGCCTCACCTGAATTCCGAGCCGCCCCCCGCGTCGACTGCTGGCAAGTCACGCCGACCGAAGCACAAGCATGCCGCGCGCAACGACCTGCGCCTGTCGACGAATTACGAGGAATGGGCCGAGCAGGCCCGCGCGCTCGATGAACTCAGCGGCCGCGCGAAGTGGCGGGTTCGCGAGCCTTCGAACCTTTACGACCACGCGATGATCCGCGCCCGGCTCGATCAGCTGGTCGCGCTGCGTGCCGCCGGCGACAGCCACGGCCTGGTGTTCGCGATCGAGGAAGGCGTGCACGGCAACCTCGGCGGCATGGGCAAGCCGGTGCTGCATACCAAGGCCTACTTCGGCACCAAGGCGCTGATCAGCGATTTCGTCGACACCGTCTGCGACACGCTGCTGCACATTGAAAGCCTGCCCGAGCATGAAGTGCCCGAGGCCGTGAAGCTCGATCTGTTCCGCCGTGCCAGCCATTGCTACGGCCGCTCGGCGCTGATGATGTCGAGCGGCGGCATGCTGATGTTCTTCCACTTCGGCG
>NZ_CAISIQ010000294.1 GCF_903885465.1 uncultured Nevskia sp. | reverse complement strand
AGTCCCTGGCCGATCGCCTCGCCGAAGCCTTCGCCGAGCGTCTGCATCAGCGAGTCCGCAAGGAATTCTGGGGCTACGTGCCGGACGAGCAGCTGCCGAACGAAGCACTGATCGACGAGAAGTACCGTGGTATTCGCCCGGCTCCCGGATATCCGGCCTGCCCCGAACACACCGAGAAAGGCACCTTGTGGCAGCTGCTCGACGCCGAAGCGAATACCGGCATCAGCCTGACCGAAAGCTACGCGATGTGGCCGGCGGCGGCGGTCAGTGGCTGGTATTTCGCCAATCCGGAATCGCAGTACTTCATCGTCGGCCGCATCCAGAAAGATCAGGTCCACGATTACGCCGCGCGCAAGGGCTGGACTCTGCAGGAAGCGGAGAAGTGGCTGGCGCCGAATCTGGCTTACGAGCCCGAGGACTGAGGCCCGGCGGGCCCGCAACTGTTTAACGACAGACTGACGGGCGGCGGGGCGCAGAGACTTGGCACAGCTTCTGCTTGCCGGCAGGCGGTGGTCGGCGCAATGACAGCATCGGGCTGTCTCCGCCATACCTGGGAGAACGACGGTGTCTCGTCTGCCGATCGTCCTGTTGCTGCTGTTTGCACCGTTGACCATGGCGTTTGCCGAGGTGCCGCTGGCGGACTTCGCCCGCCACGATTCCTTTGACGATGCCTCGATCTCGCCGGACGGACATTACGTCGCCTTGACCATTCCGCTGGGCAACAGCCGTGGCGTCGCGATCTTCGATCTGCGGCAGGGCAAGCTGATTCTCAAACAGACCCTGGGCGAGGATCGCTTGGCGAACGGCTATCTGTGGGCCAGCGACGAGCGTCTGGTGGTGAGCCTGGCCGAGAACTTCGGCGAGCTCGAAGCGCCCTTTGCCACCGGCGAGATGATTGCCTTCAATGTCGATGGCTCCCAGCAGCAGTATCTGTTCGGCTTTCGCGGCATCCTCCCCTTCAACTCCACGTCCACCGGCGCACGCCCCGGAATTGCGCGGGCCGTCCGTGCCTTCGGCTATCCAATTCGCAGCCTGCCGAAGGATCCCGAGCACATCCTGATCAGCGTGAAGGATTTTGGCGACATCGCCGAAAAGGAAAAGATGACGGTGTTTCGCATGAGTGTGCGCAACGGCATGCTCGATCAGGCGCTGGTGGCTCCGATCAGCGGGACGGTGCGCTTCGTCGCCGACGATGACGGCTTCGTGCGCTATGCCAACGGTTCGGACGAGCAGAACCGGCCCCATTCCTATTCCCGCACACCCGAGCAGCCGGCCTGGTCGGAGTTGCCGGTGGCGGCAGGCAGCAACACCCGGCCGATGTTCCTGTCGAACGACAATCGGCGCGTGTTCCTCAGGTCAGACGAAGGGGGCCGATACGATTGTCTCGTCGAACAGCAGCTCGCCGACGGTGCCCGCAAGGTACTGGCCTGCGACGGCAGCTCGGACTTGCTGGATGTCGTCACGTCTTTCGATGGCAACGAGCCGATTGCCGTTCGCTTCCAGGACGGCCGCCAAGATGTTCGTCTGCTCGACACCGACCATCCTTCCCGCGAAAAGCTGGCGGTCTTGCTGAAAGCGTTTCCCGGCCAGCAGGTTCGCATCAGTTCAAAAACCCGCGATGGCAGCAAGGCGATCGTGCTGGTCGACAGCGACCGCAATCCGGGCAGCTTCTATTTATTTGATACGCAGGCCATCAAGGCGGTCCAGCTTGTCGGCCGTAGCTCCTGGCTGGACCCGGCGGTGATGCCGGAGCGCCGGCCGATCGACTTCAAGGCCCGTGACGGTGAACGAATCCGCGGTTATCTGACGCTGCCTCGTGGGGTGGAGGCAAAGCGGCTGCCGATGGTCGTCAACCCGCATGGCGGTCCGTTCCATGTCCAGGATGACTGGAGTTTCGACACCGATGCAGCGGCCCTCGCCTCGCGAGGGTATGCCGTGCTGCAGGTCAACTTCCGGGGCTCCGGTGGCTATGGCCACGCGTTTGTCGACGCCGGCAAACGCCGCTGGGCGACGACCATGATCGACGACATCATCGACGGCACCCGCTGGGCCATCGAGCAGGGGTATGCCGATCCCGGCAGGATCGGCATCTATGGCGCCAGTTATGGCGGCTATGCAGCGCTGATGAGCGGTATTCGCGAGCCCGATCTGTTCCGCGGCGTGGTGAGCTTTGCCGGGGTATTCGACCTGCCGAAGTTCAAGGCCGACACCGATATTTCCGAGCGCCGCAGCGGCCGCAACTACATCGATGAATCCATTGGCGACACCGTCGAAAGCTTGCGCGCCGCCTCGCCTTCGTCCTACATCGATCGATTGAAGACACCGGTATTCATCGTCCACGGCGAGGAAGATGAGCGGGTGCCGTTCAACCAGGCGAAGGAACTGCGCAAGGCCCTGAAGAAAGCCGATCATCCGCACGAATGGCTGGCGGTCGAAGCCGAAGGCCACGGCTTCTACAAGCCGGAGAACCGCACCTTGTTCCTGACCCGGCTGATCGCTTTCCTAGATCGCACGCTGGCCGCGGCGCCAGCCCCCTGATCCCTCAGCGCGAGACTTTCGGCTTCACGAACTTCAAGGTCATGCGGTCCGATTCGCCGATTGCGAGGTACTTGTCGCGATCGACGTCCTTCAGGCGCAGCACCGGCGGCAAGGTCCAGACGCCTTCCGGGTAGTCCTTGGTATCGCGCGGGTTGTCGTTGACTGGCGATGAGCCGCCGAACTCGAAGCCGGCACCGAAAGCCAGGGCCTTGATGTAGGCCTCGGTGACATAGCCGTTCTTTTTCGACTCCTCTCGCGACTGGCCGGCCGGAGCGCGGTGTTCGACGACGCCGAGCACGCCGCCCGGCTTCAGCGCCGCGTAGAACGCCTTGAACGCATCGGCTTCGTATTCGGCGGCCATCCAGTTGTGGACGTTGCGGAAGGTCAGCACCAGATCGGCAGTGCTCTGCGGGGCGATCTCGACCCGCTCCGGCGGCTTGAATTCGCTGATGTGCACCTTGTCGTAGGCGTCCGGCGCGGCGGCGAGCTTGTCGCGGAAGCTGGCGACACCCTTCTTGGTGCCGTCGCTGGCGTTGGGCAGGCTGGCGGCTGGCGTCGCGGCGTAGTACTGGCCGGCGTCGCGCAGATAGGGCGCCAGGATCTCCGTGTACCAGCCGGCGCCCGGCCAGATCTCGACCACGGTCATGTCCGGGCGCAGGCCGAAGAAGCTCAGCGTTTCCAGCGGATGGCGGTAGCGGTCGCGCTGCACGTAGTCAGGCGTGCGCAGCGGGCTGGCAATGGCCTCGGCGAGCGTCGGCGCCGCATGAGCGGCGGGCAGGCTGCCGAGCAGGGCGAGCAGCAGCAAGGTGGGGCGCAGGCTTCGAAGCATTTTTCAGACTCCCGATGATGGACGCGTCGAGTGTGCCTGTTGCCGCGGATCTTCGGTCAACAACAAAACGGCCAGCGTCCCGATCTGGAGCGCCGGCCGTTGTAGCCTTCAGCCCCGGCAAGCGGGGCGAAGGACGGGCTCAGTGGTGGTGACCACCGGCGCCGTGCACGTGGCCGTGCAGCACTTCTTCGACGCTGGCTTCGCGCACTTCGGTGATTTCCACGGCGAAGTGCAGGGTTTCGCCGGCCAGCGGATGGTTACCGTCGACGGTCACTTCATCGCCGTTGATCGCGGTGATCACGACGCTGACCGGGCCCATGTTGCTCTCGGCCTGGAACTGCATGCCCGCTTCGAGATTGTCGACGCCCTGGAACGCAGCCTTCGGCACTTTCTGGATCAGGGACGGGTTATGCGCGCCGTAGCCTTCCTCCGGGCTGACGACGACGTTCAGCTTGTCGCCCACTTTCTTGCCGACCAACTGCTTTTCCAGGCCCGGCACGATATTGCCCTTGCCGTGCAGATAGGGCAGCGGATCGCGCCCTTCGGAGGAGTCGATCACTTCGCCGGCCGAATTGGTCAGCGTGTAGTGGAAGTAGGCAACGCAGCGGTCTGCGATCTGCATGACGGGTACCGGTGGAAGAAAAATGAGCGCAGATGGTATCGGAATCGGGCTGGCCGGTCGTGACGCGGCGATGACCGAAGTTCGAAGGCCGGCTTGATTTCCCCGGTAATGCCGGCAATGTAAAGACTGACCATGCAGGTTTGGAGACGGACGATGAGCGCAACGAACAGTGGTTTGAACAGCGACCGAGGCAGCGTCTTCTGGGGCGGCGTGTGGATGATCGTCATCCCGGTGCTGCTGTTCTGGTTGCCGGGCATCGGCGGCTTCATCGGCGGCCTGGTGGGCGGCAAGGTGTCCGGCGGCATCGGTAATGCGTTGATCGCCTGGCTGGTGTCGTCGCTGCTGGTCGGTGTTCTGTTCGCAACCCTCGGCACGATGCTGACCGGCATGGTCGCGATCGGTGTGCTGGCGGGTCTCGGCGGCCTGTTCCTGGCGTTTCTCGATGCCGGCGCGCGCCTGATCGGCGCGATCATCGGCGGGCTGATTGCCTAGCTAGCTACCAGGGAATCTCGCGGCCGTCCCAGGCGTAGAAGCGGCCGCTGGATTCCCTGCCCAAGCTGGCGATCACGGCGAGCAGGCGTTCCGCAGCGAACGCCGGGGTGAACAGTTTGTCCGCCGCGACATTGCCGCGAAACGGCGCCGATAACTCGGTTTCCACCGTTCCCGGATGCAGCGATACGCAGATCAGCTGGGGCGCGCGGCGCGCCAATTCGATGGCGGCGGTGCGCATCAGCTGATTCTGCGCGGCCTTGGCAGCGCGATAGGCGTACCAGCCACCTAGGCGGTTATCGCCGATCGAGCCGACTCTGGCTGACAGCGTCGCCAGCACCGCCCGCGCGTCGTGGCTCAGCAGCGGTTGAAAGTGTTTGGCGATCAGAATCGGTCCGACAGCGTTGACCGCGTAGCTGCGCAGCAGTTGCTCCGCCTGCACGTCCGCCAATCGGCGCTCCGGTGACAGGCCTTCGCCGTGCAGCAGGCCGGCGGTGTTGATCAACAGGTGCAGCGCCGGATGACGGGCGCGCAACGCGATCGCGGCCTGTTCGATGCTCGCCTCGCTGCCGACATCAAGCGCGAGGCTTTGCAGACGTTCGCCGTGTTCGGTCTTCAGCGCAGACAGCGCGGGTGTCTCGACGGCCGAGCGCGAAGCTGCGGTCACGCAGGCCCACTGCGGATCGGCGAGCAAGGCTTCGACCAGCGCCAGGCCAATGCCGCTGCTACCGCCAATCACCAGTGCGTGCTGGTTCATGACTAATGTGGGTTCTCGAAGAACAGGTAGTTGGTCGAGTAATCGCTGATCTCGAAATAGACCTTCTTCTCGTCCGGGTCCTTCTGGAAATTCAGGTTTTCGTCGAGCACGCCATAGCCGTAGCGATAGGCGCGGACTTCGCCGGTGCCCGTGCCGCTGGCAGTGGTCAGCTTGTCGATGCCGATGAAGCGGCGCATGACCTTGTCGCCGGCGTAAATCTCGAGCACGCCGTTGGTGCCGGTCCAGTTCTGGATGCTGCGGCTGATCTGGTTCTGGGTTTCCTGCGTGCAGCCGGCGAGCGCCAGCAGCGCGAAGGCGGGGACCAGTTTCGGCATCTTCATCGGACAACTCCGGAGGGGCAGCGGGCGATCACAACACGGAGCGAGGGCAAAGTCAGCCTCACGCAAAGGCGCGAAGACGCAAAGTAAAGAAAAAGCCTTCTTCATTTTTTGTTGTTATTGGCGTCGTGGCGTCTTTGCGTGAGGCCCGCCTTTCACCCGCTCGGACGTCCGGTTTTGTGATCAATGGCACGCCTTCGTCGTCGGGGTGTATCCTTTTGCGCCTTTTCCCGTGATGGTTTTGACGATGTCTGCCCGCGTTGCCAGTGTTCGCCGCGATACCCGCGAGACCCAGATCGGCGTCGAGATCAATCTCGACGGTTCCGGCAAGATCCAGTTCGATACCGGCATCCACTTTCTCGAGCACATGCTCGAACAAGTCGCACGCCATGGGTTGATCGATCTCATCGTCGAAGCCAAGGGCGATGTCCACATCGACCATCACCACACCGTCGAAGACATCGGCATCTGTCTCGGCCAGGCCTTCGACAAGGCGATCGGCGACAAGCGCGGCATCGTTCGCTACGGCCATGCCTATGTGCCGCTCGATGAAGCGCTGTCGAGAGTCGTGCTCGACTGCTCCGGCCGTCCGGGCCTGGAATGGTTCGTCGAGTTCCCGCGGGCGCGGATCGGCGAGTTCGATGTCGATCTGTTCCGCGAGTTCTTCCAGGGCT
>NZ_CAISIQ010000293.1 GCF_903885465.1 uncultured Nevskia sp. | reverse complement strand
GCGGCCAGCGTGCCGTTGGCGATCGCCACGGTGCGCGGCGCGCCGCCCAGCAGGATCGGCTCGGTCAACGAGCGATGCAGCGGCACTTCAAAGCCCGGAAGATCGGTCGCCGTACTCATACGACCGCCCCACCGGAGAAGCTGAAGAACGACAGGAAGAACGAGGACGCGGCAAAGGCGATGGACAGACCGAAGACGATCTGGATCAGCTTGCGGAAGCCCCCCGACGTGTCGCCAAAGGCCAGCGCCAGGCCGGTGGCAATGATGATGATGACGGCAACGATGCGTGCGACCGGCCCCTGGATCGACTCCAGGATGGATTGCAGCGGCCCTTCCCAGGGCATCGAAGAACCGGCGGCCTGCGCCGTGCCGGCCGTCATCAGCATGATGGCGGCCAGCATCAGGCCCCGATGGGCAGGCCGGGCCAGGCGCCGCAGGCGTGCAAGGATGGGCACCGGATTTACGGAAGTACGGAAAGCATGGCTAGGCGTCATGGCAGTTCTCCAGAGGGGTCGGGGGACGGGAAAGGCGCAGCGGCAGCGGCTGCGAGGGAAACCGGCGGCAGCTCGGGAAGCGGCGCTTCCAGCGCGTCCGCCAGTTGGTAGCCAGCGGCGTCGAAGCCGACGACGCGGGCGATGCTTTCGACGCGGCGCTTACGGCCACGTCCGGCGATGTGGATGACGACGTTGACCGCCTCGGCGATCAACGCACGCGGCGGGTTCACCGCGACTTCGAGAATCAGTTGCTCCAGCCGCAGTAGCGCGCCCAGCGCGGAGCCGGCGTGGATGGTGGCGATTCCGCCTGGATGGCCGGTGCCCCACACCTTGATGAGATCCAGCGCTTCGCCGCCGCGCACTTCGCCGACGATCACCCGGTCTGGGCGCAGGCGCATCGTGGCGCGCACCAGCTCCTGCATCGACACCACGCCCGCACGGGTGCGCAGCGGTACATGGTCACGGGCCGCGCATTGCAGTTCGATGGTGTCTTCGAGTACCAGTACGCGATCGCCCGTGGCAGCGATCTCGGCCAGCAGCGCGTTCGCCAGCGTGGTCGTGCCGGTGCTGGTGCCGCCGGCGATCAGGATGTTCTGCCGCTCGCGCACGGCGCGGCGCAGGAAGTCCGCCTGCCCGGCGGTCAGGATGCCGTCGGCCACGTAGCGATCCAGGCCGATGATGTTCACGGCACGCTTGCGCAGAGCGAAGGCCGGCCCCGGTGCGGCCGGCGGCAAGATGCCCTCGAAACGCTCGCCGGTTTCGGGCAGCTCGGCGGTCAAGAGCGGTTGGCCGCGATGCACTTCCGCGCCGACATGCGCTGCGACCAGACGAATGATGCGTTCGCCATCGGCTTCGGGAAGTTCGACGCCCAGCGGCGTGCGACCCGACGACAGGCGATCGACCCACAGGGTACGGTCGGGATTGAGCATGATTTCCACCACGTCCGGGTCTTCGAGCGCGGTGGCGATCAGCGGCCCCATTGCCGTGCGCAACATCTGGATGCGGCGATCCAGCGAAGTCGCGGCCGACGAACGTGGCTCGGGCGGGAACTGCGGAACGGCGCTCATGAGGCACGCTCCGCAGCACGTTCATGGGCTTCGGCCAATGCCGCCGCGTCATCCATGCGTGCGGTGTCCGGGTGCAGTTCTTCCACCACGTCGCGCACGAGGCTGCGGCCGCGCAGCAGGTGGCGGCCAAGCTGTTCGACGAACTGCTCGAAGCGCGCCTTGCCCTGGGCGCGGGCCGCTTCCTGATGCGCTTCGGGAACCGGCGTGCTGACGGTCAGGAAGTAGCGGACGAACAGCGCCAGCGTTTCGATCTGGATGTTCTGGTCACGCTCCAGGCGTTCGGTCTGCCGCGACAGGCGATCCAGCCGCTTGGCAATGGCGGCCTCGCGCTGATCGCCCGCGTCGGGAGACAGCCAGGACGCCAAGGCAGCGGCAACGATGCTGGACTTCGACACGCCTTTCTTGGCGGCCAGTTCGTCCAGGCGCTTGGCGTGCTCGTGCTGGATGAACAGGTTGAGGCGGTATTGGCTCATAAGTCGATTCCGTCGTTGGGGTCGAGGGAAGCCAGCCGGGCCGTGCGCTGCATGGCCGGATCGAGCTGGCCGGGAAGCGCGGCAAAGGCAGGCAGCGGCAAGTCGTCGTCATCGAGCAGCGCCAGGTCGTTGGCGGCTGGCGCTTGTTCAGGGTGGTACTCGGCAACCTCGGATAGCTCCGGCTGCCGGCGCGGGCCACCGTCGTCGGTGCCGCCCAGGCCATCGGCGGGTGCCACGGCCGGCGCGGCAGGCACGGCCGGAATCGCCAGGCCGCTCCAGTCGTCGGGGCGCGATGGCGGCGCGTCGGCGTACTGCCCGTCCGCCAGCGGGGGCGGCGGCAGCACGCGGCGCTTGAAATTGGCGTCGGCGTAGTAGCGCAGTTTCTTCGCCCGAATAGGCGCGACGCTGGACACCATCACCACGGCGTCATCTGGCGGAAGCTGCATCACTTCGCCTGGGGTGAGCAGCGGACGTGCGGTTTCCTGCCGGGACACCATCAGATGCCCGAGCCACGGCGCGAGCCGGTGGCCGGCGTAGTTGCGCTGCGCGCGCAGCTCGGTGGCCGTTCCCAGCGTTTCGGAAATGCGCTTGGCCGTGCGTTCGTCGTTGGTGGCGAAGGTCACACGCACATGGCAGTTGTCCAGAATCGAATGGTTCTGGCCGTAGGCTTTGTCGATCTGGTTGAGCGACTGCGCGATAAGGAAGCTGCGGATGCCGTAGCCGGCCATGAAGGCCAACGCCGTCTCGAAGAAGTCCAGACGGCCCAGCGCCGGAAACTCGTCCAGCATCAGCAGCAGCTTGTGGCGGCGGTCGATGCCGTCGCTGCCATCGAGCGATTCGGTGAGGCGCCGGCCGATCTGGTTGAGGATCAGCCGGATCAGCGGCTTGGTGCGGCTGATGTCCGAAGGCGGCACCACCAGATACAGCGACACCGGATGCTCGGAAGCAATCAGATCGGCGATACGCCAGTCGCAGCGCGAGGTGACTTCGGCCACCGTGGGATCGCGGTACAGACCCAGGAACGACATGGCGGTGCTCAGGACGCCGGAGCGTTCGTTGTCCGACTTGTTGAGCACTTCGCGCGCAGCGGAGGCCACCACCGGATGCGGGCCATCGCCGAGGTGGGGCGTGGTCATCATCCGGTGCAAGGTCAGCTCGAAGGGGCTGGCCGGGTCGGACAGGAAGTTGGCGACGCCGCGCAGCGTCTTGTCCTTGCCCGCATAGAGCACGTGCAGGATGGCGCCCACCAGCAGCGCATGCGAGGTTTTCTCCCAGTGGTTGCGCTTCTCCAGCGCCCCTTCGGGATCGACCAGGATGTCGGCGATGTTCTGCACGTCGCGCACTTCATGCGCACCGCGCCGCACTTCCAGCAGCGGGTTGTAGGCCGCCGACTTGGCATCGGTGGGGTTGAACAGCAGGCAATGCGAGAAGCGCGAACGCCAGCCAGCCGTAATCTGCCAGTTCTCGCCCTTGATGTCGTGGATGACGGCCGAGGCAGGCCACGACAGCAGCGTCGGCACCACCAGGCCCACGCCTTTGCCCGAGCGCGTGGGTGCGAAGGACAGGACGTGTTCCGGGCCTTCATGCCGCAGGTACTGGCGATCATGCTGGCCGAGGAACACACCGGCCGGCTGCGTCAGGCCCGCCTTGCGGATGTCGGCGGCATCGGCCCAACGCGCCGAACCGTAGGTCGTGACCAGCTTGGCCTGCCGTGAGCGCCACACCGACATGGCGATGGCGACCAGCACGGCCAGTAGGCCGCTACCGCCGGCAATCGCACCGCCTACGTCGAAAATGTGCGGCGCATAGGCATCGAAGAAGAACCACCACTCGAACAGTCGCCAAGGGTGATAGACCGGCGTGCCAAAGAAGTCGAACCAGGGCGAGCCAAGACGTACTTGATGTCCGAGAGCGGCCGCTGTCCATTGCGTTGCACTCCATACGCCGGCGATCACGATGCTGAAAACAGCGGCGATCTGCCCGAACAGCACGCCCTGACCTTGCATGACTGGCCTCCGATTTCTCCTGCGCTGATTCCTCGCTCACACGCGGCACAAGGACGTGCCGCATGGCGTGAGGATCGGTGCCGGGTCGGTGCCGGTCAAAGACCGTTATCGGAAGAAAGGTCGAGCAATTGGAAAGAATTAGGGCCGCATCGGGCCAAGGAAAAACGCCGCAAGCGAAGGCGCATTGCGGCGTGTCGGGCAGAAAATGAAAAGTTCGTGGCGAATCGCCAGCGATCAGAACTTGGGCGGGTTCTCCGGCGGCGTATAAGGTGTGTTGCCATCACCATAAAACCGCTTGCGCGTGGCCTCGGCTACCCGGTTGCACAACACGTCGCCGAGCGTGGCGCGATCGGTCTTGCACTGCTGTCGCAGCTCTTTCAGGCGCACGGGATCGGATGCCAGTTCTTCAACGGTTGGCACGCTTTCCGTCTTTGGCGTATCGGCGGGGCCGCAGGCGGTCAGCACCACGGCCAGCGAAAACAGCATTGCCTTCTTCATGGCTTGGGTTCCTCCGAGGGATCAGGGATATGGCCTGGCGCTGGCCTGGCATCTTCGGGGGACTCGATGGCCTGCACGCGCTCGATGAAGCGGGCCAGCGTTTCCGAGGGTTCGCCATCCAGGCGCAGCAGATAGGTCGTGAGCAGCGGCGAGCGTCCCGCCAGCGGCCGTGCCACCACGCCTTGCTCCCGGCTGGCGGTGATGTGCGCGGCGCCAGTCAAGCCCAGGGCGAAGCCTGCGGAGACCAGCGCCATCATCAAGTCGCAGGACGCCACCCGTTCGGCCACCAAGGGTTCCATGTCCACGCGGCGCAGCACGCGCTCGACCTGCCGCGCATGACCTTCGCACGCCTGCGGATCGCACAGCACCAGCGGATAACGCAGCAGTTCTTCGAGCGGAATGCGCTTGTGGGCCAGCAAGGGATGGCGCGCGGGCACGGCCACCATCAGCGGATCGCTCCAGACGGGCAAGGCGACGACGCCATCGCCGGCTTCATCGGCGCGGGCAAAGCCCACGTCGTACAGGTCATCGTGCAGACCCTTGATCTGCTGCGCCAGCGGCACCTCGAAGAAGCGGATTTCGACTTCCGGTTCCTCCTGCCGGCACAGCGCCAGCAAAGCCGGCAGGCGCGATGGCGTGATGCCATCGGACAAAGCGATACGCAACTGGCCGTGAAAGCCGTTGGCCGCAGCCTTCACGCTCTCCCGTGCCTGCTGTATGGCTGCGAAGACGCGCGGCACATGCGCCAGGAACAACGTGCCCGCTCGCGTTAGTCGGGTTCTACGCGTGGTGCGGGCGAACAGCACCACGCCCAGTTCTTCTTCCAGTTCCTTGATGGCGCGCGACAGCGGCGACTGCTCGATGTGCAGTTTCTCCGCCGCACGGGCGAAGTGCAGTTCTTCGGCTACGGCGAGGAAACAGCGTAGGTGGCGAAGCTCCATCGCGTGCCGCTCCGCGTCAGCCTGCGGGCCGCTGCGCTTTTGCCAGCATCAGCAACAGCACGCAAACCAGCAGGGCCGCGCCCAGGTTGTAGAGCATTCCTGCCACGAAGGCCGAGGCGTATTGGCCCGCTTGCGCTGCCATGCCACCACCCGTGGCCAGCGCCGCACTGAACAGGATGCCGACCACAGCCACGCCCAGCGCCGCGCCGACCTGCTGGACGGTCGATACCACGCCAGCCGCCATGCCGGCCTGGGCTTCATCGACAAAGCCCAGCACCAGATTCAGCAGCGGCGTCATGATGAAGCCTTGGCCGGCGCCGACCACGATCAGCACGGGAATCAGCCGCGTGGGCACCAGCTCCGCGCCTGCCATCCGTACCTGCGCGATCAGCAGCCCGATGGAAACCGCATAGACCAGCGCACCCGCGACGATGGCGCGGGTTCCCCAGCGCGCCACCAGCCGCGGCGCAGCCAGCGATGCCAGGACGAAGCCCACGCTGCATGGCGCGAAGATGCTGCCCGCGACGAAGGGATCGAGGCCCAGTCCGGTCTGCACCAGCAAGGCGAAGCACAGGAAGAACGAGCTGGACGTGGAATAGACCAGCAGCACCAGCAACGCGCCCAGCGCGAAACGGCGCTGGGCCAGCAAGCGCATGTCCACCAGGGGCAATCCGCCAGCCATGCGCCGCTGCTCTTGCTGACGATGGAACATCGCAAGCAATACCACCGCCGCGCCCAGTGACCAGAGGCTCCAGGCCGGCCAGCCTTGCCCCGGCCCCTCGATCAGCGGCACCAGCAGCAGCGCCAGCCCGGCGCTGACCAGCGCCACGCCCGTCCAGTCCAGGGCCGGGCGTTGCGGTGCGCGAGATTCGGGGATGTGGCGTGCCGCCGCGATGGCGAGCAGGCCGATAGGGACGTTGATGAGAAAGATGCTGCGCCAGCCCAGCCCGAACAGGTCGGCATGCACCAGCCATCCGCCCAGCACCTGCCCGGCGATGGCGGCCAGGCCCAGCGTCATCCCCAGCAGGCCGAAGGCGCGGCGACTGTCGCCGCCGCCGAAGTTGACACGGATGGAGGCATAGACCTGCGGGAACAGCAAGGCGGCCGCCAGCCCCTGCAACACCCGCGCACCGATCAGGAAGCCAGCGCTGGGCGCCAGCCCGCACAAGGCCGAAGCCACAGTGAAGCCCGCCATGCCGACGACGAACAGGCGGCGACGCCCGAACAGGTCGCCCAGCCGCCCGCCGGTAATCAGCAGCACGCCGAAGGCCAGCTCGTAGCCGGCCACGATGAAGCCGATCTGCGCGAAGCTCGCACCCAGCCCGGCCTGCATGCTGGGGATGGCGACATTGACCACGAACAGGTCGAAGATCGTGACGAAACCGGCCAGCAGCAACACGGACAAGCCGAGCCAGGGCGGGCCGCTGACGGCGCGCGCAGGCGGCGTCGAGAGGCAGGAATTTGAGGTCATCTTGCGTATCCAGGGTAAAGACGCGATCATTCTCAAATCCTTTTTAAGCAATTACAATTTAACTATTTATGCTATTACTCAAAGCAACGAGATAGGCGATGCGAACCCTGGAACGAACCCGCTCCGATCTGGCGGCCTTCCTGCTGGCACGCCGTGAACGGTTGACGCCTGCCGATGTGGGCTTGCCCAGCGGTGGCCGCCGCCGCACGCCGGGGCTTCGGCGCGAGGAAGTCGCCGCGCTCGCCGGCGTCGGCCTGTCTTGGTACACATGGCTGGAACAGGGGCGCGAGATCGGCGTGTCGGCCGCCTTTCTGGACAACCTGGCGCGGGTGTTGAAACTGGATGCCGCCGAGCGCCGCCACCTGTTCCTGCTGGCACACGAGCGGCCGCCCGCCGAGCCGGGCAAGACCTGGTGCGTGCTGCCGCCGCTGGTGCGGCGCCTGATGCACGACCTGCCGCATCCGGCCTTCGTACTCAACCTGCGCTGGGACGTGCTGGGTTTCAATGCGCCGGCCGATGCGCTTTTCGGTTTCGGCTCGCATGCGCCCGAGCGGCGCAACCTGCTCTGGCTGCTGTTCACCGACCCGCTGCTGCATGAGCGCATGGACGCCTGGGAAGAACAAGCCCCGCTGATGCTGTCGAGCTTTCGCCGCGACTTCGCCCGCGCCACGCAGGAAGCCGACATTCACGGACTGGTGGACGAGCTGGAACGGGTGTCGCCGGAGTTCAAGACGTGGTGGCGCAAGCACGACGTTCATGCGCCCTGCAACGGCGTGCGCATGCTGGTGATCGACGGCAAGGCCGAGCCGTTCGAGCACACTTCGCTGACGGTCGATGAAGACCGGCACCTGCGGCTGGTGGTGTATGCCAGGACACAGGATCAAACCGCGCAGGAGCGTTGATTGAGGCCGTGTCGGCTGCCCGGTAGGCAGCCGCTCGGTCTCGCGAGCGAAGTGAAGTTCTTCGGCCACCGCTATAAAGCAACGCAAATGCCGAAGCTCCATGGTGTATCTCATCCAAGTTAAAAGGCCTTGACGAGTTCCGGCACAGCCGCGAACAGGTCCGCCTCCAGCCCGTAGTCGGCCACGCTGAAGATCGGCGCCTCCGGGTCCTTGTTGATCGCCACGATCACCTTGGAGTCCTTCATGCCCGCCAGGTGCTGGATCGCCCCCGAGATGCCCGCCGCCACGTACAGCTGCGGCGCCACGATCTTGCCGGTCTGGCCCACCTGCAGGTCATTGGGCGCGTAGCCCGCATCCACCGCCGCGCGGCTCGCGCCGATGGCCGCGCCCAGCTTGTCGGCCAGCGGGGTGATGACTTCGTCGAATTTTTCCTTGCTGCCCAGCGCACGGCCGCCGGAGACGATGATCTTGGCCGCCGTCAGTTCGGGCCGGTCGCTCTTGGCGATTTCGCTGCCCACGTAGCTGCTCTTGCCGGTGTCTGCCGCTGCGGTTGCCGTTTCCACTGCTGCGTTGCCTCCGGTCGCCGCTGTGGCGTCGAAGCCGGTGGTGCGCACGGTGATGACTTTGGTGGCGTCGCTGCTTTGCACGGTGGCGATGGCATTGCCGGCGTAGATGGGGCGTTCGAAGGTGTCGGCGCTCACCACCTTGGTGATGTCGCTGATCTGGGCGACGTCGAGCTTGGCGGCCACGCGGGGGGCCACGTTCTTGCCGCCGGCCGTGGCCGGGAACAGGATGTGGCTGTAGTTGCCGGCGATGGCCAGCACCTGGGCGGCCACGTTCTCGGCCAGGCCGTGGGCCAAGCCTGCGGCGTCGGCGTGGATGACCTTGGCGACACCGGCGATCTGGGCGGCGGCTTGTGCGGCAGCGCCGACATTGTGGCCGGCCACCAGCACGTGCACGTCGCCACCGCAAGCGGCTGCAGCCGTCACGGTGTTCAGGGTTGCGCCCTTGATGGATGCGTTGTCGTGTTCAGCAATAACGAGTACCGACATTTAGATCACCTTCGCTTCGTTCTTGAGTTTTTCGACCAGGGCGGCCACGTCAGCCACCTTCACGCCGGCGCCGCGCTTGGCGGGTTCGGTCACCTTCAGGGTCTTCAGGCGCGGGGCGACTTGAACGCCGAGGTCTTCGGGCTTGATGGTGTCCAGCGGCTTTTTCTTGGCCTTCATGATGTTGGGCAAGGTGACGTAGCGCGGTTCGTTCAGACGCAGGTCGGCGGTGATGACCGCGGGCAGCGTGAGGCTAAGGGTTTCCAGGCCGCCGTCCACTTCGCGGGTCACGGCTGCCTTGTCGCTGGCGAGCTCGACCTTGGAGGCGAAGGTGGCTTGCGGCAGACCGGCCAGCGCCGCCAGCATCTGGCCGGTCTGGTTGCAGTCGTCGTCGATGGCCTGCTTGCCCAGGATCACGAGGCCGGGCTGTTC
>NZ_CAISIQ010000292.1 GCF_903885465.1 uncultured Nevskia sp. | reverse complement strand
GTTCTCGCAAGCGTCCGGATCCGAGTCCCAGACCGAAGCTGCCGCCAACTGGGTCAAATTCATCAACACCGAAATCGAACGCAATCAGGCGCTCAGAGCTCGCGCCGGATAGGCACGCTCGTCATGACCGCACCGATCAAGCCACCGATGGCAGGACGCAGTCTCGATGGCTTCCTGCGTACTGGTTACCTCATCCACGATGTGTCGCGATTGCGCCGTGCCTTGTACGACCAGCGCTCGCGCCATCTGGGCATTACCCGTTCGCAATGGTGGGTGCTGTTCAATCTTTCGCGTGACGAGGGACGTCCTCGCAACCAGAACGAGCTTGCGCAGTTGCTTGAAATCGGCAATGCCGCAATCGGCGAGTTGCTGATGCGGTTGGAGAAGGCTGGCTTCGTCCGCCGTCAGCGGGTACCGGGCGATCGTCGTTCCAAGCACGTGCAGATTGCCGAGCGCGGCCGGGAGGTGCTGGAGCACATGCGCCTGGTCGCCCACGCCAGCAACGACGGGATCATGGAGGGCATTTCCAGTGAAGAACAGCGCCTGCTGGATGATCTGCTATCGCGGATGAAGCACAACCTGATGACGCAGATTCAGCAGGACGACGCCATCACCGGAGAAGCGACAGGCCAGGAGTCGCCGGCACAGTCGCAATGGCGTCTCGGATGAGTTGCGGGTTTCCGACGGAAGAAAGATCGATGACACCCATCAAACTGATGCGCCCAACGGCCATCGTCGCGCTGCTGATGCTCACGTTGCCGTTCTCGGCTCGGGCCGAATCCGGCTGGATGGCCGAGTTCGTCTGGAGCCCGCAATACTGCAGTCAACACCATGATTCGCGCGAAGTGCAGTGTCAGCAGGCGAATGGCTTCGTGCTGCAGGAGTTGGTGAGAATCGTCGACGGCCGCATCGCCGATGACTGCGATGACGGCGCGCAGCTCTCGCAAGACACTGTCGGCCAGATGGCGCGTTTCACCAAGAACCGGGTCCGGACCCGGATGTCCTGGCAGCGGCACGGCCGTTGTTCCGGCTTGTCGGAGACCGATTACGCGGCGTTCGCTGAGCATGTCGATCGACGCATGAGCTGGCCCGTTGGCTACCAGCCGGGCAGTCCGGAACAGTTCAGCACGCCGGCCGATGTCATCGCGGCCATCAAGGACGACAACCCGGGGCTCAACGAACAAGCCATGGCATTGCGCTGCAAGCGCCGAGAGCTGGAGTCGATCACGCTGTGCCTCGACGACCGCTTCGAGTTATCGGCCTCGGCGTGTCTGCTAAGCAGCAACTGCGGCGACAGCGTCCGATTGCGCGCCAGCCGCTAAAAGCGAAGAAGTTTGCCAACTGTCACTTCGGTGACAGCGCGCAATCAGCCGACGCTGACACACTCGCATCGGCGCCCACGCAACCGTCACCGCTGCGCTGCTGGCCGAACCACACAGAACAACAACCAAGGGGAATGAAGGGATGACGCCATCGACAGGAACGACCACAGGACCCGAGCAGTACCTCGCCCGCGATGTCGCGGTCGCCAAGTTGCTGGCCTGGTCGGGCATTGCCCTGGTCATCTCGCTGGTGATCACCCAGGGCTTCCTGATGGGCTTCATCCCGCCGCCATCGCCCAACCTGAGTGCGGAAGAGCTGGCGCAGATCTTCATCGACCGCAAGATCGGCATCCGCATCGGTTCGCTGATCCAGTGCATCTGCTATTCGTTCTGGGGCACCTGGGCGATCTCGATCGTCGTCTGCATGCGGCGCATGGAGCGCGGCATTCCCGTGGTCACCTATGCCTCGATCGCCAACGCCGGTGGCGCCTGGGTGTTCTTCCTGCTGATGCCGATCACCTGGGCGATGATCGCGTTCCGGCCGGAGAGCATGGACCCGAAGTTCATCCAGATCATGAACGACTACGTCTGGTTCATCTTCATCCTCAGCTGGCCGCCGTTCGCGATCTTCATGGTCCTGATCGCCACCGCCATCTTCCGTGACCACAACCTGCCGACCATCTATCCGCGCTGGGTCGCCTTCTTCAACCTGTGGTGCGCGGTGCTGATCACGCCGGCCGGGCTGATCGAGTTCGTCAAGACCGGGCCGTTCGCCTACGACGGCGCGATCTCGTTCTGGTTCATCTACATCGTGTTCTTCGGCTGGATCATGGTCATGAGCTTCGTGACCCTGAACACGCTGAAGCGGACTGCCTTGCAGGCAGCAGCCTGACGCGCGACCGCGCAATGTCCGACAGCAGCGAAGACACGGCGCTCGCGCGTGGCAGCAAGGGCCACATCCCCGGCGAGGCAGGCATCTGGCTGCTGATCGCCGGCGATCTGCTGATGTTCTCGGTGCTGTTCGTGATCTTCCTCGTCTACCGCGCCGGCGATCTCACGGTGTTCCAGGCAGGCCACGCGCGGCTCAACCAGACCTGGGGCCTGGTCAACACGATCCTGATGCTGAGCAGCTCCTGGCTGGTCGCCACCGCGATCCAGGCGGCACGGCGGCAGATGAGGCGAGTGGTGGTCGCCTGCTTCGGCCTGGCGCTGCTCTGCGGCCTCGGCTTCATCGTCGTCAAGGTCTTCGAGTACAACGAAAAGATCCGCGCCGATCTGACACTGACCACCAACGATTTCTTCATGCTGTATTTCAGCTACACCGGCATCCACCTGATCCACGTCGTCATCGGCATGGGCGTGCTGACCACGCTGATGCTCTACAGCCGCTCCGGCAATTTCGCGCCGGCCAAGCTGCGTAATCTCGAGTCCGGCGCCAGCTTCTGGCATCTGGTCGATCTGCTGTGGATCGTGCTGTTCGCGCTGCTTTATCTGGTGGGTGCGAAATGAAGGCGCTGCTGCTGTCGAGAGTCACTGCGGTCTGGGCGCTGCTGATCATCGCCACGACGCTGTCCTGGCAGCTCGGTCATGGCGCCGGCTTCGACGATGCCCGCCAGGCCGGTGCCGCGATCCTCGTCGTCACCTTCATCAAGGTACGCCTGGTGATGCGCGACTTCATGGAGATTCGCCATGCGCCGCGCTGGATGCGATTGATCGGCGATGCCTGGATCGTGCTGATCACCGTGTTGCTGGTTGGCTTGTTTCTCAAGACCGGTACGTAGGCGGGCAGGGTAACGACAATCTGCCGTTATCTCGGGTAGGGAAGCGCCGGTATCAGCCGGAAGCGCCTTTCGGAGCTTCAGCCGCGCCGCTCCAAAGCAGTCCTGTAGTCACCCACGTCGCTAACCTGCTGACCCTCAAAGCCGGCAAGCGCTTTATCTTGAAACCTGACGCGGGGAGTCGCGAACTCTGACTATTGATCTCGAACGCGCGACGCTCGTGACCGGAGCGCGATCGTGAGCATCAGCGCGACAGGAACGTTGCCAGGCAGGTTGCGAACGCCGCAGACCGAGCGTGCATGTCCCGCCTGCGAGCCGAACAGCGTTGCGATCAGATCTGAGGCGCCATCGAGAACCGCAGGATGGGCGAAGAAATCCTCGGTGCACGCGACGTATCCGTCGAGCCGTGCGATGGCTGCGATGCGTTGAAAGCCGCCCTGATGCCGCTGGATCTGTGCCAGGGAGTTCAAGACGCATTGCCGGGCCGCGTCGCGACCCTGCTCGATCGAAACCTCCCGACCGAGCAAGCCGCTCCATGGGCTCTTGCCGTCTTTGAGCGGGCCCTGCATCGAAACGTACAGCGTCGATCCTGATTCCACGACCGGGAGGTAGGCACCCAGCGGCTGCGGTGCCTCCGGCAAGCTGATGCCGAGCTCACCCAAGCGTTCAACGATCAGGTCCTTCGAACGTACGACGCGCACGGATTTACTTGCCTGCACTTGATCCGCCATCGACCGGCAGCACCACGCCGGTAATGTAGTTCGAGTGCGCAAGGTACAACACGGCATCGCAAACCTCGTCGATCGTCGCGACGCGGCCGAGCGGGTGCATGGCCCCGTAGGCTGCGTTCACGTCAGGTCCGTGCATCGGTGTGGCTACAACGCCGGGCGCCACCGCATTCACCCTCACTCCGAACGGCGCCAGTTCCAGCGCCAGGGCTTTCGTCGCGTGATTGACGGCACCCTTGAGCGCCACATTCATCAGCGCGGGCACGCGGTGGTCCGGCTGCAAGGCGAGCGACGCGGTGATACTCACGATGCTGCCGCGCCTACGCTCGCTCATGTGCCGAGCCGCCTCTTGCGAGTGGTAGAGCATGCCTTTCAGATTGGTGGCGATCTGCTCGTCGATCTCCGCAGCAGTGAAATGGATGAAGGGCTTGGCCGTGAACAGGCCGGCGTTGTTGACCAGCACATCGACATGGTCGAACGCGCCGATCGCATCCGAGAAAGCACGGCGCGCCGTGTCCGGGTCGGCGACATCGCCGGCCACACCGAGGAACCGTTCGCCAGCCTTCAGTTGCGTGGCCGTGGCCTGCAGTCGCTCGGTCGAGCGTCCCGTGCCGACGACGCGATAGCCCTCGCGCAGGAATCTTTCGGCCAGCCCCAAGCCAATGCCGCTGGTGGCGCCGGTGATCAGCACGGTGCGTCGGTCGGAAGTCATGTTCTTTTCCTCAAGCTCATTCATGGCGATTCAGTTGCAGCCGAAGCTGGCGTTCAGTGCGTCGTAGTCGGGATGCATCAACAATTCGTGCAACTGCCTGCGACGTACGCCCATGTTGCCGCCGTCGAACAGAGGCAGGACCAGTGCGTCCTGCAGTAGTCCGCCGAGCGGCGAGGAGCGGCCATAGCTCTCGATCCCCACCACGCGCATCAGTTCTGTGATCACGCGCACCGCCGTCTCCGAGCCGAAAATCTTGGAATGCAGCGCCAATTCCGTCGCACCCGGGGCTTGCGCGTCCATGGCCAGGCAAGCTCGCCAGCCAAGTTGACGCACCGCCTCCAGCGAGGTCTTGGCATCAGCCAAGGCGTAACCGACGGCCTGATGCTGAATGATCGGATGCATTCCTCCGCGACTCTGCGTCTTGGCAAAATCGAGTGTGTAGTCGAAAGCCGCGCGCAGCAGCCCCACCGCCATGATGCCGACCAAGGCGGCGGTGCCGGTGAAGCTGGCATCGACCACGGCGCGCCCCTGACCCACGACACCGATGACGTGATCGAGCGGAACTCGCACCCCGTCCATCCTGAATCGCGGTACCAGATGCGCGCGATGTCCGACGGTATCCACGGCCTCGATCAGCGTGAGTCCTCGTTCCGGCCGTGGCACCGCCAGGATGGTCAGCCCGTCCGGGGTGGAAGATCGGCACACCACGCAGAGCAGGTCCGCGCCGCGTGCATCCCAGCCCGTGGCACTTGAAATCCAGTGCTTTTCGCCGTCGATGACCCATGAGTCGCCGTCCAGACGTGCGGTCGTGCGCGTGCCGAAGGGCGTTGACAGCATGAAGTTCGCGCTTCCGCCCGGTTCGCTGTTGGCGAGTGCGGCGAGCGGTGCGCCCCGCCTGTCCAGGAATGGCGGCAGGAAGCGGGTGAGTTGTTCCGGTGTGCCTGCAAGGAACAGCGGCATCAGGCCGAGCAAGTTGGCGAACAGTGTGAGCGACACGTTGACGTCGACCGCGTAGAACTCTTCGGCCACCACAGCCATGTCCATCAGGCCGGAACCGCCACCGCCGAACGGCTGCGGGATCAGCCGATTGAGAAAGCCGGCGGCGATCGCCTTCTCGTAGATCGGGCGAGTCGCCGCGAAGCGCTGTTCCGGGGTTGGCAAATGTTCCGCGACCGCCCTCGTCCGGCTCAGTTCCTCGCGTGCAAAGGCACGCGCATCGGCCTGCAATGTCCGTTGTGCGGGTGTGAGAATGAAATCGAGGGGCATGGCTGGCATCTGCAGGAGGGGTGTGCAAGTGTCGGCCGCCGTGCGACGCGCCTTTTGCGTGATCGCGCGCGGCTTCTTGCGAAATTGCGCATCCGTGTTCATTGACCGGCACGGCGCGCGATGGGCACACTCGAACGCATTCAGGAAGTGCTGGAGTCCACATGCACGTTTGGTCTACGGACGGGCTTCCGGAATCGGCCCACTTCGGCTTCTGGCGAGATGTGATCTGCGAGGCGTTCGCGGCGCTCGACCCGAAAGCGGCCGTGCGATCCAAGGCCTTTCCGAGTTCGGTCACCTTGGACAGCTTCGGTGACGTCAACGTTGCCCGCATCAAGTCCTGCGCCCAGTCCGTGCGACGCGGAGCCGACCAGATTCGTGTCGATCCCCAAGACAGGTTGTTCGTCAACCTTCAGCTCGCGGGCGTCGGCCGTGTGGTTCAAGAAGGGCGCGCGGTGTTCGTGCCCGCGGGCAGCTTCACCATCGTGGATACGGCAAGGCCGTATCGTCTGGAATTTGAAGATGCGTTCGAAGTGCTGTCGCTGCGTCTTCCTCGTACGCGACTGCTTCCCTTCACGGCAAGGCCGGACGAGGTCTTCGCCAAACCTGTGGATGGTCAGAAGGGCATGGGCCGCGTAGCCGTCAGCTTCATGCGACTGTTGCTGGATCAACCGGACGATCTCGCATCCGATCAGCGCGCCGAAATCGCCACGCACCTATGTGATCTGATTGCATCAGCCTCACGCCAGGCAGCGCCGAAGCAACTCAGCGGGCGCGAGCTCGTTCGCCATCACTTCGTGAAGTCTGCTGTCGAAGCGCTTCGTGCCTCACTGGCAGATCCGGACTTGGACGCGGCCTCACTCGCGCGCCGCTTCGGGGTTTCAACGCGCTATGTGCAGCAGGCCTTCACGGACGCTGGTCTTTCGGTGGCCGCGCACATCCGCACGCTTCGAATCGAGCGATGCGCACACGACCTGGCCAACCGGCATGACGGCAGTTCGATTCAGGCCATCGCTGCGCGATGGGGGTTTTCCGACGTGCCGCACTTTACCCGGGTCTTCGGTCAGCATTTCGGATGTACACCGTCGAAGTTCCGGAGACATTCGAGAAATTCAGAGCAACGAAGCTGACGATCGTCTGCTCATCGCGAGCTCGTGGTGAGTAGCCTGGAGCAACGCGGCCATTTCCCGCTGGCAACCAATGACACATCTCGGTCAGATGAAACGGCGGCACAACAACATGCCGTTATCGAGGGTAGGGGAGAGTGGACGCGGACATTCATTTATCCGAGCAGAGAGGCGGGCTTGTTTACCACTCAGTATCAGTGCGGCAGACGAGAAAGCTGTGTTCAGCGCCCCGTGCGCAGACGTATCAATTTCTGGCCAATCCCGCGTGCGCAGCAACATCCCGCGAGCTGTCGCGCTCGCGCAGGGACCATCCGTTGTGGGTACCGCGGGTTCCGGCCATTTCATCAGCATGCTCCGCGATTTTCCCTAGACTGCACGACAGGTCCAACTCGCGGAGCTGCGCATGCACGGCGTTGAGGATGAGCGCAGCAGCACTTCGATATAGGGGCCGCCTTCCCGCATGAGCCGTCGCACCATCGCGATGTTGGCGCTGATCATCGCCGGCGAGGCGGTGTTCATGCTGCCCTTCGTTGTGGCGAGAGTCTTCCGCAGCGCCTTCCTCGCCGTGTTCGGGCTGAGCAACCTGCAGCTAGGCAGCGCGTTCTCGGTGTACGGCATCGTCGCGATGGTCTCGTACCTGCTCGGCGGGCCGCTCGCCGATCGTTTCGCGGCGCGCACGCTGATCACCGTCGCGCTGGTCGCCACGGCCGCGGGCGGGATCGTGTTCGCGTCGATTCCGTCGATTCCGATGCTGATCGCGCT
Source organism: uncultured Nevskia sp. (assembly GCF_903885465.1). Classification (GTDB taxonomy): domain Bacteria; phylum Pseudomonadota; class Gammaproteobacteria; order Nevskiales; family Nevskiaceae; genus Nevskia. The sequence goes on along the minus strand of NZ_CAISIQ010000292.1, from coordinate 5,460 downwards.
GTACGGCTATTGGGGGCTGACGACGATCCTGCTGTTCTGGGCTGCGCTGATCCGCGCCACGCGCGAATGGGGCGCCGAGGATGCACAGGGCCGCGCTTATGGCGTTCTCGATGGCGGGCGCGGTCTGCTCGCGGCGCTGCTCGCCTCGGCGGCCGTTGTCATGTTCGCGCAACTGCTGCCGCTCGATGTCTCGGCGGCAACCGCCGCGCAACGCAGCAGCGCGCTGCGGGCGATCATTGTCGCGACCACGGCATTCACCGTGCTCGCCGCAGCGCTGAGCTGGTTCGCGCTGCCTCCCGCCACATCGCCCGCGACGACCGGTGCGCAGCGGCAACTCAACTGGATCGGCGTGCGGGCTGCTGCGCGGCTCCCCACGGTCTGGCTGCAGGCGATCGCGATCGTCTGTGCCTACGTTGCCTACAAGGTCACCGACAACTTTGGCCTCTACGCGCACGACGTGCTCGGCTACGACGACATCGCCTCCGCGCGCCTCGGCGCACTCACTTTCTGGACGCGTCCGGTCGCGGCGCTCGGCGCAGGCCTGCTCGCCGACCGCATCGGCGGTACGCGGACCCTGGCCATCGGATTCATCCTGCTCGCGGGCGGTGCCGCCGCACTCGGCGCGGGGCTGCTGCCGGTCAGCGTGCCGCTGGTGCTATTCGCGACGATCGTCGTCACCTGCCTCGGAATCTACGGAGTACGCGGCGTCTACTACGCGGTGATGAACGAAATGCGGCTGCCGCTGGCCATCACCGGCAGCGCCGTCGGCCTGGTCTCGGTGATCGGCTACACGCCGGATGTCTTTGCCGGCCCCCTGATCGGCGCGCTGCTCGATCATGACCCCGGTGCCGTCGGCTATCAGCACGTGTTCTTCATGACGGCGGGCTTCGCTGTTGTCGGTCTGGCGTCAGCGGTGGCGATGCACTACCTCACGAAACGCCCGTAGCGCGGCCCGGAGCCGCACAGATCATTAGTAGCGCTAGGACGCAGGCGGTGCCTTATCGAGCTCTACTTTGCGCGTTTCATCTCAAGTCATGAAGGATGCCAATTGAACGAGCTTATCGGTCTATTCGCACACATCAGCGGCAACGCCATATTTCTCGAGCCGCTTCCTGAACCACTCAAGTGATGAGGGCAATGCAGCCGTCGCTGGCGTCAGCTTGCCGCTCAGAGGGCGCGACGATCTTGCGGACGAAGGCTTCCACCTTCGCGGCGATCTCCGCGGTTCGCTCCGGGCCAGCGCCTGGGTGGTTCATGGGCTCAGATCGCCAGCACGGTGACCACGGCGGCATTGCCCTGCATGCCGGCCGCGCCTCCGCCCATGGTCTCGACCATGCCCAGCTTCGCGTTGGGCACCTGCCGTTCGCCGGCCTGGCCGCGCAGCTGCCAGACGATCTCGGCGATCTGGGCAGTCCCGGTGGCGCCCAGCGGATGGCCGCGCGACAGCAGCCCGCCGCTCGGGTTGACCGGCTGCGCGCCGCCCATCTTCGTGTGGCCACTCGGGGCCAGTTGCGCGCCTTCGCCGGTCTTGCACAGACCCAGTGATTCCAGGGTCAGGATTTGGGGTCATCTGGTTGAAGAAGGAAAAAGCGGCGGTTTGCAATTCGATATAAATCAATAACTTACAAGCATTATTTTCAAATAATCCTTAATAATCAATAGGTTATGGTAGCCCCCTAAGTTTGCGGGCAAGCGAAACCCACAGACTGGTCGGTCCGAAGACCGGACTGGGTTCAGTATTTATTCCCAAAGCGCGCTGATACATTCGGGTAACTCCGTCACAGGGGATGTCAGTGTCGCAGTGGAAAGAACGGTTTCTCGGGATCGATGAACTGCCCGGCGAGTTGACTCCCTTTGAGATGGAAGAGTTTTTCACGCTCGCCCCCAAGGACATCGAGGCGATCTGCGCGGGGTTCAACAAGCAGTTCAGGATTGCTGTTGCGATCCAGCTTGGGTTTGTCCGGCTGTCTGGTGGCCGACTCAACTCCTTCAATACCCTCCCCCGACCGCTGCTGAAGTTCGTTGGTGATCAGCTAGGCTTGGAAGCGCCGTCTATCGCTTCAATTCGAGGGATCTACAAACGCAAGAATACCCGCATTCAACATCAAGCCTGGGCGATGACCTATCTGGGAATCCAGGCCATCACCAAGCGGCAGGAAGCCATGCTGCTCGCTGCCATGAGGGCTGCGAGCAATGGCACGAGTTCGGTTGACCGGCTGATAGATCTCGCCTGTCGATGGCTGGTGGATCGCAAGGTGCTGATCCCTGGTCTTTATGCGATTCGGGAACTTTGCGTCCGAGCTTCAAGTGATACCGAGCAGTCCACCTATGTCACGATCTGCAAGGCGACGACGCCGGAGCAACGCCAAGTATGGGCAGATGCGCTGCTCGCCAGCCGCAAAGACGGTCGCTCCACCTTGGAATGGTTGCAAAGCGCGCCACGACGACGCTCCCCGAAAAATGTTGCGTCGATATTCGAGAAGATCGACTTTCTGACCAGCCTTGGCATCCACGCGGTCGAGCTACCCGGTGTTTCCTCGCAGCGACTACAGGACTATGCGCGCCTGATGCAGCAGCGAAGCCCGCGAAGCTTCAAGCGTCTGAAGCCGGAATCGCAAATCCTGCAGCTGGTGTCATTTCTCAAGGTCAGTCTCAGCCAAGCCTCAGATGCCGCTATCCAGCTGACCGGCAAGATGACCTCCGACATCGTCAGCCGCGCGGCTCAGAACGTCAAAAAGGCGGATGCCACCACTGTCGTAAGCTACCGCGAGGCACTGACCGCCATCTTCGGCATGGCGAACGACGAAAAGCTTGGCGCAACTGCGCTGCGCGAGAAAATTCTTGAGTTTCAGCAAACCTTTGGCAACAAAGTGTTTCCGACTCGGGCTGCAGCGGTGCGTTCGGAATTGGTCGATCAGAACAAGTCAATCCGCCCACTTCTCAAGCGGCTGGCCAATCTGGATGTCAAAGGCAACGACGACGACAAAGGTCTCGCCGGGCTCGGCACCCTTCGCGATCTCTACGAGAAAAGCCGCACAGCCCTACCGGAAAACGTAAAGGGGCATTCCAAACTCTGGGAACCGCTGGTTGGGGAGCAGGCGGATCGCGAGCGCGCCATGCGGGCGTTTGAGGCGGAAACCCTTTTGAATCTTCGGAAAGGTTTCCGCCGCGGCAGCTGCTGGGTGGACTACAGCAACACCTTCCGCGATCGCGACCATCTGCTGATTTCGGCTGCCGACTGGGAAAAGCAGAAGCGTCGCCACTATGGCCTGCTGCGCCTACCCGCCAATGTCGACGACTACCTCAATCCCTTGATCAAGGCCGCTGAACAAGGGCTCAAAGCGGTCGCTTCGGCGCTGAGGCGCGGCGAGCTGGACATCAAGGAAAACGACATCAGTCTCGACCGCCTTGAGGCAGAGGGAGAGGCGCCCGAAGTCTCGGCAGTGCGCCTCATGATCGACCAGGAGATCGGCAGCATCCAGCTGCCTGAGCTGATGCTTGAGATGGATGTGCTGACGCGGTTTTCCAAAGCGCTGCAAGGCCGGCTTCCAAGAAGCGATCGCGAGTTGCTCCTGAATTACGCTGGCGTCCTGGGTTTGGGCACAGACATGACAGCTTCGGGTGTCGCCATGATGGTGACGGAGCTGACTTCAGCGGATGTCGCAGGTGCGATGAAGGGCTTGGAGTTTGATAACGCGATCGATAAAGCCAATGCCCTCGTCCTTGAGTTCATCAACCAGCTGCCGATCATCGCGATGTGGGGCGACGGCAAGTCGGCGTCCTCCGACATGATGAGCCTGACGACCTCCCGGCATCTCTGGAATGCACGACTTGATCCGCGTCGCCAGACGCCTTCCGTAGGCATGTACACCCATGTGCACGATCGCTGGTCGATCATCTATCACCAGCCCATCGTGCTTGGCGAACGCCAGGCCGGGGTCGCCATTGAAGGCGTCATTCGTCAGACCCAGCTCGACCTCAATCGTCTGGCAGTCGACACCCATGGCTACACCGACGTGGCGATGGCTGTTTCCCACGGTCTGGGATTCGACCTCTGCCCGCGCCTCCGTAACTTGCGCGAGCGGCGCTTGACGGTGCCGCGAGGCATGGCTGTTCCCGAATCCATCAAGGAGGTGGTCGATTCGACCCTCAATCTCGAACATGTGCGCGCCCACTGGGACGATCTGGTGCGGGTTCTAGCTTCCATCAGCAATGGAACGATCAGTGCCGTCACTGCCCTGCAGCGATTTGGGTCTGCGGCCCAGGGCGATCCGATCTACCGGGCTGCACAGCAGTTGGGGCGTCTGTTACGGACGATCTACCTCTGCGACTATTTCACCAATCCAATATTTCGGCGCGAGATCACACGGCTTTTGAATCGCGGCGAGCATGTTCACACGCTCCAGCATGCGATCCATCTCGGAGCTGTGCGGCATGACCGCGGTCGCCGACCTGACGAGATGGTTGCCATCTCCGGTGCCCTCACTTTGCTTTCCAACCTGGTGATCGCCTGGCAGGCGAATCGCATGCAAGCTGCTGTCACATCGCTTGAGGCCAAAGGGGTCTCGGTCAGCAAAGAAATGCTGCGCCACATCAGTCCGGTTCGGTATTCCAGCGTCAATTTCCGGGGCACATTCCGTTTCCCGATCGATCGCTACCGGCAGTCGCTGATCATCGATGGGGCTCCGAGCCTTAAGGTCATTCGGTCCAACTAAAAGCCTGAGGTCGATCATCCGAATTTGAAGCCACCATTGGCCAGCACGCGCCCGTCTCGTAGAAGTACGGTACTCCTTGAGGGGGTTGCGGTCGCGGAATCTTGGAAACGGCGACGACTGCGGACGGATTTCGCTTGACTCACTTGCGCGTGCCGATGTCGGCATCGCGATGGGCGTCGTCGACCGATGCCGCTGTGCACTCGGCCGGGGTGATCTTGCGGCGCAGCGATCGACGAGCACACCAAGGCACGATCGCATCGTCGGCTTGTTTAATGGGTGCTATAGTTACCCTTAAACTATAATTTATGTATTATTGAAGCCGTTATGGAAGCGATCAAATATCCTGCCAGTGTCCTCTCCCTTGCCTCGCGATTCGGAGAACTGATGCGGCTTGCTCGTGCTGAGCGGGGCTGGACGCAGACCGAAATGGCGGAGCGACTGCGCGTTTCTGGCACCACGATCAAGAAGATCGAATCCGGAGCACCGGGTACCGCTTTCGGCACCATTATCGAAGCATGCAACCTGCTGGGGCTGTCGCCAGACCCAGCGGCAGGAAGCAACGAAGACGTGCGGCAGCACGCTCTGAAGTACGCGCCGAAAAGGGTTCGACGAAAGCTTTCGCGGCCCGAGCTTGACGTTTGACCGATGAAAGCCATTGGCTCGTACGTCTGGATCTGGCTGCCAGGAGACGGCAATCCAACTCTGTGCGGGTTCTTGCGTTGGCAGGGGCGTGCAGCCGATTTCG
>NZ_CAISIQ010000291.1 GCF_903885465.1 uncultured Nevskia sp. | reverse complement strand
TGCTCACCAGCACTATTACACCGTGAGACCGTCTGATGCGAGTGCGGACGCGATCTTTCCAATCCTTGTCATACGGTTCTTTAACCGACATATCTACAAATTCGTAAGGAGCTCGTGGACTCAACGATTGTCCTTTAAGGAAATCCCTCTGCCTCTCGTCCTCGATAGCGAATGCAATGAAAACTACTTTTTTATCAGCCATTTTTCCCCCTATGGTGACCGGAAAGATACAGTGAACTTTTGCTGCTCTTGACTATACACCTTGTTGCATGTCCCTCAAACGGTGTTGCGGACACTTTTTATGCATTGGAGCAGAAGTCAAAGCCGATCTCGCCGGCTCAGGTCAAGCTGTTGATTAGGGTTCGGGGCTACCGCCATCCTTTGAAGGTTCCGCCAACGCTGCACGTTCTTAGTTCTGGAGCGCAGCCAACCATTGGGCTATGATGACCGAATAAGCCCACCGTCCCTTGGCAATCGTCACCGCTACAGCGCGACCCGGCTTGCTTTCCCAGGGCTCTCATGTGGCTCCCAGCCCACAACGCCGCATCCCCTGCAAGCGGCACGAAACAGAGCTAACCTATTGCCCCGTATATGGTTTCAAGCCTCGCGTGATTTGCACGAAGGGCTTGACACCGGCCCTTTTTTGTGCCTCGCGTTTGATAAATTTGCGCGACAACGGTTGCGCACTCAGCTATTTTTCACTATCGTCGACCGTCCCAAAGGTTTGATCGCGCAAGCATTTATGACCAAATCCGAATTGATCGAAGCGCTTGCGCTGAAGCAGACCCATCTGATGCAGAAAGATGTCGAACTGGCCGTGAAGCTGGTGCTCGACCAGATCAGTGATGCACTTGCTCATGAGGAGCGGGTGGAGATCCGCGGCTTCGGCAGCTTTGCGCTCCACAGCCGTCCGTCGCGCGTCGGCCGCAATCCGAAGACCGGCGAAGCGGTGCAGATTCCGGCCAAGCATGTGCCGCATTTCAAGCCCGGCAAGGAGATGCGGGAGAGGGTCAATGCCAGCATCGAGACGACCCCGCTGAAGAACCTCTGACCGCTGGTCAGCCACCGTTTTCTTCACTCCATCGCGGATCGATTTCCCCATGCTTCGAGTGCTGACCGTGATCCTGCTGGCTCTGGTGTTTCTGACCGGCGCCAGCCTCGGCTATTTCAATGCCGAGAGAGTTACCTTCCATTATCTGTTCGGGCAGGCCGAGATTCGGGTCGCCGTGCTTGTGGCCTTCAGCTTCGTCATCGCAGCGGTGCTGACTCTGGCCTTGTGTGGCTTGCGGATGCTGCGTCTGCATCGCGAAATCCGTCGTCTGCGCAAGGCGCTGCGCGACAGCGAAACCGAGCTCAAGAACCTGCGTAATCTGCCGCTGCTCGGCAGCCGCTGAGCACCGGCCGGCGATGTTCGAAACGCTGTTCTCCTGGGCTTTCCTGCCGCTAGGCGTGGTGCTCGGCTTGGCGATGGCCAAGCGCAAGACGCTGGATCGCCCTGAACCGTCGACACCCGGCGAGCCTCGGCTGGACATGAACCTGCCGCCGCGGACCGATACCGATCCCGTCGAATTGCAGATGACACTCGGCAGCCTGTTTCGCAAGCGGGGCGATTTCGATCGCGCCATCCAGCTGCATGAAGCGGTGCTGGCAAGGCCTGAGCTGACCGCCGACGAAGCGGCTCGTGCACGGCTGGAACTGGCGCAGGATTTCCTGCGCGGCGGCGTGATGGACCGAGCCGAACAGCTGCTGCTGGACCTGGTCGTCGCCGGCGAGCATCTCGGCGAAGCGCTGGAACTGCTGCTTGATCTGCATGAGCAGGGTCGCGACTGGCAACAGGCGATGCGCACGGCGGCCCAGTTGCAGGGCGTTCAGGGCAAATCCCAGGCGCGGCGCATCGCCCATCATCACTGCGAGCTGGCCGAGAACGCCCGTCATGACGGCGATCTCGCGACCGCGCGTCAGCGAGCCGAGAAGGCTCTCGATTCCGACCACGGCTGCGCGCGCGCCAGCCTGTTGCTGGCCAGCCTCGCAGAAGCGGCCAAGGACTGGGAGGCTGCGATCAAGGCGTACACCCGGGCGATCGAGCAGGATGTCCGCTATCTGCCGGAGGTGCTGGCGCCGATGCAGCGCTGCTATCTAGAAAGCGACAATGCCGACGCCTATGTGCAGTTTCTCGACGATGCCGAAGCTGATCATCCGGATTCGCTGGCTGTAGCACTAGCCAAGGCCGACATCCTGGCCGAGCAGGGCGACAACGCGCAGGCCTATCTGGCGACCCGGCTGATGAAAACGCCGAACTGGCGGGGTCTGCTGGTCTGGATCGATGCCTCGATGCCCGGTTTCGATACCGCGGCGAGCCTGACCGCCGCGTACCGCAAGCGTCTGCAAGGGCAACCGCGCTATGCCTGCAGCAACTGCGGCCTGAAGCCCGGCGTGCTGTTCTGGCAGTGCCCGAGCTGCAAGCAATGGGCGACGATCGCGCCCGCGAAGGAAGACCTTTGAATCACCTTCAGCATCGGCAGTTTAAGGTCGCGGCGTAGCCATGAGCCGCACGGCATTCGTGACCGGTGCCGATGGCTTCATCGGCGTCAATCTGGTCGAAGAATTGCTGGCCCAAGGCTGGGAAGTGACGGCCATGCACCGGGCTGATGCCAAGCTGCAGCGACTCGAACAACTGGCAGCGCAGAGAGTCATCGGCGATGTCACCGATCATCGCAGTCTGCGTGCGGCGATGCCGGCGCAGGTCGATGTCGTGTTCCACGCGGCGACCAATACCTCGCTGTGGTCGCGTCAGCGCATCGAGCAGCTCAAGGTCAACGTCAAGGGCACCCGCAATGCGGTGCGCGTGGCGCTGGAAACCAGGGCAGGGCGTTTCATCCATACCTCGAGCCTGGTCGCCTACGGTCTGCATGGCGGCACGGTCTCCGAAGACACGCCATCTCGCGGCCTCGGTTCGACGATCAACTACGTGCGCAGCAAGGCACTTGCCGAGCGCGAGATCCGGCAAGGCATCAGTCGCGGTCTGAACGCGGTGATCATCAATCCGGCCCATGTCATCGGCCCGCATGACGAGCACAATTGGTCGCGGGTGTTCCGGATGGTCGAGCGCGGACGCCTGCCGGCCATGCCCGGCGGCGGCGGTAGCTTCTGCCATGTGCGCTCGGTGGTTCGCGCGCATGTTGCCGCGGTCGATCGGGGGCGGGCAGGGGCGAACTATCTGCTCGGCGGTGCCGACTCGAGTTACATCGGGCTGGCGCGGGCGATTGCCAAGCTGATGAAGGTGCCGGTCAGGCCGCGTTCCCTGCCGTTGCCGGCGCTGCGTGTGCTGGCAAGGCTGGACGAACTGATGTCGCCGCTGCTGCGGCGTGAGCCGGAGCTGACAGTGGACGCGATCGAACTGTTGTCGACCACGCTCTACTGCCGCAATGGCAAGGCGGTGGCCGAGCTCGGCTATGAACCGCTACCGCTGGCGACGCTGCTGGAGGACTGCCATCGCTGGATGATCGCCAGCGGCCGCCTCAAGTCGGGTGCGACTGAAACCTGAGGCGCGCCTTACTCGCGCTGCAGCCGGCGCAGCTGATCCTTCGGAATCGTCTCGAGAATTTCCTGACGCTTGGCGCTGAGGCGCGAACGATCCTGGGTGGTGATGCTGGCGACCCGCAAGCCCGCATTCAGCTGCTGCAAGGCACCGCGAACATCGCCGCGGCGGAAGTAGTACAGGCACTGCTGGTACTGCGCTTCGGCCACGTTGCCGGATGCGCGGGCAGCGGCGGCCAGCAGACGATAGGTGTCGATGTGGGTACCGAGCGCCTGCTCATGCGACAGCAGCACGCGCCGAGCTTCATCGGGACGGTTCGCAGTAATCAGTGCATCGGCATAGGCCAGGATCGCCGGCGGATGGCGCGGCACGCCATTCAGCGTCTTCTCCAGCAAGGCCAGGCCTTCATCGGTCTTGCCCTGGCCGATCAGGATGCGGGCTTCGAGTATCGGCACGCTGACGGCTTTCGATCCGGCTTTCAGCAAGGGCTCGAGTGCGGCCTGCGCTTCGTCGTAATGGCCTTGTACCTGCTGCGCCATGGCCAGGCCGTACTGGTTTTCAGGCGTCAGCTTGCCAGCGTTCAGTTCACCTTCGAAGAAGGCCGCGATCTCGCTTGCCGAATCGGCCATCAGCACGCGAATTCGCGCCCGCATGATCTCGAAATCCGCCGAGTTCTTGACGTCGCGCTTCTGGTAGCCCGCCGCACGGGCCGAGGCTTCGGCGATACGCGTCGAGTTGACCGGATGGGTCAGCAGGATTTCCGGCAGGCGGTTGCCGTACAGCCGCGTCTGCTGTTCGAGCTTGGCGAAGAAGCTGGCCATGCCGTTCGGGTCGAAGCCGGCAGCGGCGAGGGTGCGGATACCGATGCGATCCGCCTCGAACTCGTTCGAACGCGTATAGCTGACCTGACGGTTGTAGTTGATGCCCTGGCCCAGCGACAGCGCGCCGATGACGATGTTCGGGTTCGCCGAGCCGGCGATGATCGCGGCGATCACCGCCGCCCAGGTGGCGATGGTGGCCACCTGATCGTCGTTCTGGCCGCGTGCGGCATGGCGCTGGGTGACGTGCGCTTCTTCGTGCGCCATGACGCCCGCCACTTCGCTCTCGCTGTTCGCGGCCAGCAGCAAACCGGCGTTGACGCCGATGTAGGCGCCAGGCAGTGCGAACGCGTTGATGCGAGGATCGGCGATCAGGAAGAAATTGAAGGCCGGCGGCTTCTCGGTACCGAAGGCGGCCAGACGCCAGCCGAGTGCGGTCAGGTACTCGCCGATCTCGATGTCTTCGAGCACATAGTTGTAGTAGTAGAGCTCGGCGGCAACCTGCTGGCCGATCTCGTTTTCTTCCGCGGGCGACAAGGCCAGATCAGCGGGATTGCCAATCTCGGGCAGATCGATGATCGGCTGCTCGGCGTTGCTGACGGCACTGACGAACGCCAGCGCGGCGATGGCCAGCGAAAGGAAGGTTTTGCGCATGTAGGAGTTAAGCCCGGGGTTACGTCGAGTTTACGCTTAGAGACCTGCGGCTTACTTAAGTTTCAACGCGGGCAGGTGCTCGCAACGCAAAAAACGGACGCCTCCATGCCTCATGGCGATGGTAGACTTCGCCCGATTTTTCGGGGGGACGTCCACGCGGCATGATCTGGGTCGATTACGTCTTCATTGCCATCCTTGCTTTCTCGCTATTGCTGGGCATCTGGCGCGGCCTTGTCCGCGAGGCCATCAGTCTTGCTGCCCTGATTGCAGCCTTTGTCCTGACGGCGCTGTACGCGCCCGATCTCGCTCATTGGCTGGAGCCGCACATCGAATCGCCGCTCGGCCGCCTCCTGTTTGCCAACGTTCTGGTTTTCCTGTCGGTGATGCTGGTTGGCGCGCTCGTCGCGTGGTTGGCGTCGCGCATCATCAAAGGCGCCGGGCTCGGCAGTTTCGATCGCATGCTCGGCGGCGCTTTCGGCATCGCTCGCGGCGTGTTGGTGCTGGCGGTGCTGGCCCTGGTCGTACAGCTCACCTCGCTGCATCGCGAGCCGGTCATTCAGCAATCGAAACTGCTGCCAGCGCTTCAGCCGCTGGCCGAGGATCTGGCGCGCATTGCGCCAGCTGAATGGCTGAACTGGCTCAAGCCGGCCAACCCGCTGCGTAACACGGATTCGGAGTAACAGACATGTGCGGGATTGTCGGAATCGTTGCGAAAAGTCAGGTCAACCAGGAAATCTACGATGGCCTGACGATGCTCCAGCATCGCGGCCAGGATGCCGCCGGCATCATCACCAGCGAAGGTGATCGCCTGTATCTGCACAAGGAGAACGGGCTGGTTCGTGACGTTTTCCACAAGGACGAATACATGGTCCGCCTGCGCGGCAACATGGGCATCGGCCATGTTCGCTACCCGACCGCCGGCACCTCGACTTCGGCCGAAGCGCAGCCGTTCTATACCAACACCCCGTTCGGTGTGTCGCTGGCCCACAACGGCAATCTGACCAACGCCGAGCAGCTGAAGCAGGAACTGTTCGCCGAAGATCGCCGGCATCTGAACACCGATTCCGATTCCGAAGTGCTGCTCAACGTCTTCGCCCACGAGCTGATGATGATGGGCTCGCCACGGGTGTCGCCTGAAGACGTGTTCGAGGCCGTGTCCCGCGTCCACATCCGCGCTCGCGGTGCCTACGCCGTCGTGGCGATGATCAGTGGTTACGGCGTGGTCGGCTTCCGCGATCCGAACGGCATTCGTCCGGTGGTTTACGGCCGTCGTGAAGGTCCGCAGGGCATGGACTACATGATCGCCTCGGAGTCGGTCGCGCTCGATGCCGCCGGCTTCGAACTGATTGCCGACATCGCACCGGGCGAAGCGGTGTGGATCACGCTCGACGGCGAGATTCATGTTCGCCAGTGCGCCATCAATCCGAGCTATTCGCCGTGCATCTTCGAACACGTCTATCTGGCCCGCCCGGATTCGGTGATGGACAAGATCTACGTCTACAAGGCGCGGCTGCGGATGGGCATCAAGCTCGCCGAAAAAATCCTCCGCGAGTGGCCGGACCACGATATCGACGTGGTGATTCCGATCCCGGACACCTCGCGAGTCGCTGGTGCCGAGCTGGCCGCACGCCTGAACGTCAACTACCGCGAAGGCTTCATCAAGAACCGCTACATCGGCCGCACCTTCATCATGCCGGGCCAGGCCCAGCGCAAGAAAAGCGTACGGCAGAAGCTGAATCCGATCCCGGTCGAATTTCGCGGCAAGAACGTGCTGCTGGTCGACGACTCGATCGTGCGCGGCACCACCAGCCAGGAAATCATCCAGATGGCCCGCGACGCGGGCGCCCGCAAGGTCTATTTCGCGTCTGCCGCGCCGCCGGTGCGCTATCCGAACGTCTATGGCATCGACATGCCATCGGTCACCGAACTGGTCGCCCATGGCCGCACTCATGGCGAACTGGAAACCCTGCTCGGCGCCGACCGCTTGATCTACCAAGATCTCGAAGACCTGATCGAAGCCGTGCGCCACAAGCATTCGAAGATCGTCAACTTCGATTGTTCGGTGTTCACCGGCCAATACGTGACGCAGGACATCGACGACAACTATCTGAACCAGCTCGAGCTGTTCCGTTCGGATTCAGCGAAGGAAGCGCGCCGCATCCGCGGCGGCAACGTGGTCATCGAACTGCATAACGCGCGGCAGGCGCGATAAAGCTCAGTAGCCCAATGCCCGCCGCCGGTCTTCGGCCGTCGGCAGCGGCGGGACTTTCTCGTCGATCACCGGAAGCTCGCGCGACCAGCGGCGATTGAGTTCGACCAGCGCTTCCGCGTCGGTCTCGACATCGAAGCTGTCGAAGATCGCCTTGACCGGGCATACCGGCACACAGGCGGCGCAATCGATGCAGACATCGGGATCGATGTATAGCCGCTCTCCGGAACCGTGGAAGCAATCGACCGGGCAGATGGTGACGCATTCGGTGTAGCGGCAGGCTTCGCAGTTGTCGGTGACCACGTGTGGCATTAGGCCAGCCTCACTTCAACCCGGTTATCCGAGAACGTCGGCGCGCCACCCAAGTCGGCGAGGGCAGTGGGATTGAGCGCAGCGGGTGTGGCCTGCGCGCGCGAGCTGGCGATCCAGTGGCCCATCGGCGCGATGACCACGCCAGGCATCGCTTCGTCGCCGACCTTGGCAACTGCCACGAACGAACCGCGATCGTTGTGGACGCGAACCACGTCATCACTGCGAATGCCGCGTGCGCTGGCATCCGAAGGGTGCAGGAACAGCTTCTGCTCGCCTTCGCGCGAAGCCTGCCGGCGAAGATTGCCGTAGGTCGAGTTGAGGAAGGAATGGCTCTTCGGCGACATCATCGCCAGCGGATAGCGGGCAGGGCGTTGCTGTTCGCCGCCAGATTCATTCGGCGGCCGATAGGTCGGTAGCGCTGGCACCGGCGAGCCATCCTGGTGGTCGTTCGAGCCCTGCCGAAAGGTCGGCAGCACGAAGTTGCCACCGGCCGCCATCGATGCTTTCAGCTCCACCTTGCCGGACGGCGTCGGAAAGCCACCCCGGGCATGCGGCGCGAACACGTCTGCAGTAGGAAGATTCAGGCGAGCCCAGCCCTGTTCCTGTAGAGACTCCATGCTGATGCCCTGCATCGCCGGGCTGTCCCAATCCATGGAGTCGCGCATGATCTGTTCATCGCTGCGATCGAAGAACGGATCGTCGAAAGCCATCGTCGTGGCAAGCCGGCGAAACAGCTCCGCATTGGCCACCGATTCTCCCAACGGCGCGATCGCCTGCCGGTTCAGGGTCAGATAAAGATGACCCCAGGAGAACATCAGGTCCGCCTGTTCCACCTGGGTCGTCGCAGGCAGCACGATGTC
>NZ_CAISIQ010000290.1 GCF_903885465.1 uncultured Nevskia sp. | reverse complement strand
CGGCCGTCGCTATAGCACGCGCCTGGATCACGATCCGGGTGACCACATCGAACTGGCGGTGAGTGCCACGCCGGTCGGTCAGACGGTGAGCAGCGCGCCGCCGCCGCCGACCGTGGTCTATGCCGATCAGAGCCCGACGGTCATCTACGCCGCGCCGCCGCCGGTCTATTACAGCTATCCGTATGGCTATTCCTCATATGGATACGGCTACCCATACGGCTATAGCGGCTATGGCGGCACCAGCATCGTGGTCGGTGTTCATGGTGGCCATTACGGTCATCGCTGAGTTGTGGCTGCGGACGCCGTGTGGTGATCCGCAGTCTGGTGGCCGATGAGCGCTCCGAGTCGCCCCCGAGACCCGGACAACGCTCATCGGCCCGTTTCACTCAAGGAGGATTTGCCATGACATCGAGAAATCTGCTGTCCGCGTCCCTGCTGACGCTGGCCCTGCTGAGCGTTCCCGGGCTGAGCCAGGCGCGGACCGTCGTCGAGATCGAACTCGCACCACCCCCGCCGCGCGTCGAAGTGATTCCGCCGCCGCAGCGGCAAGGTGTGGTCTGGGCGCCGGGCTTCTGGTTCTGGGAAGACGGCCACCACGTCTGGCACGAGGGCCACTGGATCGACGAGCGTCCCGGCTATCACTGGGTACCTGATCGCTGGGAGCATTACGGAAACCACTACCGGCACGAAGAGGGCCATTGGCAGCGTTGATGCAGGCCAGCGGGATCGCCCTGTCGTGATCGGGAACGTTGCTTGCCATTCGTCATTGAAGCCGCGGACAAGCCTGCGGCGCTTGCGCTGGCATCCGCCAGTCGATCACGACGGGAGACAAGGAAATGGACCTGCTGCTGATTCTGATTCTGGTGCTGTTGCTGTTTGGCGGCGGTGGCGGCATCTACTGGGGACTGGGCGGCGGCTGGGGCATCGGCCCGATCGGCTTGATCGTCGTGGTAATCGTCGTCGCCTATCTGCTCAACGGCAGACGCGGTCCTCGTCTCTGAGAATGATCGGGTAGCGGCAGTGCTCTGCCGTTACCCGACCATCAGTCCCGGCAATAGCCTTCACCAGTATTGATGGTCAGGCAGTTGGTTTTGTCCTGCAGCCATTTCATGCCGGTCTGCTTTCCGTCCGTCGCCCGTATCGATTCGGCCTTGCCGTTGCGCTCGAACATGAGGTGCTTACCCACCGCCAGGGCGGAATAGGCCTTCGGGCCGTCCAGATCGGCGATCTCCAGCGCATAGCCGACATCGCTCTTGCTGATGGCCAGATAAGTGCCCTCCGGGCCATTCCATCGACCGATCCATTGATCGGCATTGAACTCGGGCGCCTTGTCGGTCGATGAAGCGGACGCTGCGGCAGCCGGCTGCGCCGAGCTTTCGTTGCCCTGCTGATGGCAGCCGGCAAGGAGCAGCACCGTCGCGCCGAGCATCCGCCATTTTCCTCTCGTCATCCTGGCCTCGCTTGAAGGGATTTTCCGCAGTTTGGTAGCGATTACATCGAGCGATCGTTCTGCGTTGCCGATCGTTTCAAACGTCGGCACCTGAACCGCTAAGCCAGATCCGCAGGCATGGTCAGCGTGAACGTCGTACCGGAGGGTTCCGAAAGCACGGTCAAGGTTCCGCTGTGAGCCTTGGCGATCTCGGAAGCGATGAACAGGCCCAGTCCCAGGCCCGGGTGCTCGTGACCATCGGCGACCCGGTAGAACGGCTCGAACAGGCGCTTCAGGATATCGGCGGGAATCACCGTTCCCGCATTGCTGACCGCGAGGCTGAAAATCTGGTTCCTGCAGCGTGCGACGACCCGGACCGGGCCTTCGGTGTCTCCATGCGTCAGCGCATTGCCGAGCAGATTCGACAGCAGCTGGCCGATGCGCACCGAATCGCAGAAGACCGGTTCCGAGATATCGAATAGAAGCTCGATCTGTCGCCCCGGATGAATCGAGGTCAGCTCGGCAACGATATTGCTCAGCGTGGCTTCCAGCGCCCGATTCGATTCCTTGGCCAGCACGATGCCGCCGCCCAGACGTCCGCGTGCGAAATCCATCAGGTTCTCGATCAGCTGGGCCATGCGATGGCCGCTGGTCTTGATCCGCTTCGCCGCTGCCATGCCTTGTTCGACCAGCGGCGTACGCAGCAGCACCTCCGCGGACATCATCATCGACGACAGTGGATTTCTCAGATCGTGGCCGAGCACGGCGATGAACTGTTCGCGTAGCTGTGCCGTTTCCTGCTGGGCCGAGACGATCGCCTGGGTTTCCCGCAGCCGATCCTCGACATCCAGCTGTAGGCTGATCAGCTGGGAATAGAGTTCGAACAGCTTCAGCGTATCGCTGTCGCCGAGCCTTGCAGGCTTGGGATCCAGCGCGCACAAGGTGCCGAAGTGCTCGCCATTGCTGCGGACGATGGGATACGAGATATAGCTCTCGAAGCCGTATTGCCTGGGCGTGTGATGGTCCTTGAAAACAGGATCTTCAGCGACGTGATCGATCATGATCGGAGCGCCGCTGAGCCGGACTTCATGGCACAGCGTGC
The DNA here is from genome assembly GCF_903885465.1 of uncultured Nevskia sp. Lineage (GTDB taxonomy): Bacteria > Pseudomonadota > Gammaproteobacteria > Nevskiales > Nevskiaceae > Nevskia. Next base: position 6,696 of record NZ_CAISIQ010000290.1, on the reverse strand, counting down.
TTTTCAGCTCCAGATCGTCACCGGGCTGGAGGCCGAAGGCGAGTTCGTCACGGACGGCGCAGAGCGTCCATGTTGCGTCGGTGACCCGCGCCACGGCCGCGAAGCGCAGGCCGGTGGACCGGCAGATCATCTCCAGGATGGACGGCACGGCACTGATGCGGCCGACGGTCTGAACGTCAAGCTCAACGGCCCGCATCTGCACTTTCTGGTTTTCGCCCACTTTGTTTACCCTGAGGCGCCTTCAGCACTGCTGCAACGAGCATGCCCGTCGCTCGAGCCATCCCGATTGGACCGCTTGATTCGCGCCGGTGGGAACTGTTCGCATCCGCGCCTTGCGGGCTGACCATATCAGGAAAGATGGGACCAACCTGTGGTCATCCGCGCTCGGCGATCCAGACGCCGGCTTCCCGTTGCAGGCGAACGGGAATCCACTTCGCAGCGGGCACCTTGCTTTCCTCGGCGTGGTGCCAGAGCGGAATCAGTGGATTGCATTCCGGGTAATAGCCGCCGCAGCAGCCGCGCGGAATGTCGTAGGTGGTGACGCGCAAGCCCGCGACCTGGCGGATGACGCCGTCGTCGACATCGGTCGAGACCGTCACCGGATCACCTTCGGCGAAGCCCTTTTGCTTCATGTCATCGACGTTCATCAGCAGCACCCGGCGAGTGCCGCTGATGCCGCGGAAGCGATCGTCGTAACCATAGACCGTGGTGTTGAACTGGTCGTTGCTGCGCAAGGTCATCAGGCGCAGCCCACCCACCGCACGCACCGGCGCATCGGGATCTTCGACCAGTGATTTCGGCACCGCGAACTGGGCTTTGCCGCTAGGCGTTTTCCAGATGCGATGGCGCGCCGGGATCGGTCGGTGGAAACCACCCGGCTGGCCGAGGCGCTGATTGAAGTCGCGGAACTGCTCGGGATAGGTGGCTTCGATGGCGTCGCGCACCTTGGCGTAGTCATCGACCCAGGCGTCCCAATCCGGCAGCGGTCGTGGCGGCAAGGTCGCCTTGGCCAGCTCGGCGACGATGCGGGCTTCGGACAGCAAGTGCTCGCTGGCCGGCTTACGCACGCCGCGCGAGCTGTGCACGCAGGACGTGGAATCCTCCACCGACACCACTTGCTCGCCGCTGGCCTGGCGATCACGCTCGATACGCCCGAGGCAAGGCAGCAGGTAGCTCACTTCGCCGTGAATCAGATGGCTGCGATTGAGCTTGGTGGCGATCTGCACGGTCAGCCGCAGCCGGCGAAAGCCGCGCTCCACAGCTTCGGTCTCGGGCACTGCGCGCACGAAGTTGCCGCCGAGACCGATGAAGGCGCGGACACTGCCGTCGATGACGCCCTTGCAGACATCGACCGTGCACAGGCCCTTGTCGTGTGGCGGATCGAATTGGTACAGCTCGGCCAGGCGATCCAGCGGCGCCAGCTCCGGCTTTTCGGTGATGCCGACGGTGCGCTGGCCCTGCACGTTGGAATGGCCGCGCACCGGACAGACGCCAGAGCCGGGCCGGCCGATATTGCTGCGCAGCAACAGCAGATTGACCACCATCTGCACGTTCTGCACGCCGAGCCGATGCTGGGTCAGGCCCATGCCATAGATGCCGATCGCTGCTTGCGATTGCCCGTAGACGCGCGCCGCCTCTTCGAGCGCCACCCGGGTCAGGCCGGATTCGCGTTCGATGTCCTGCCAGTCGCAGTTCAGCGCGGCACGCTCGAACGCAGCGAAGCCCTGGGTGTGCTCGGCGATGAAGGCGGTGTCGATCAGGCGCTCGCGTCCGTCGAACAGCGCTTGCCGATCAGCGACCAGCAAGGCCTTGCAGATGCCCATGATCGCGGCACTGTCGCCGCCGGTCTTCACCGTGTGGTACTGGCTGCTGATCGGCGTCGACGAGCCGCTCAGCATCTGCAGCGGCGACTGAGGATTGGCGAAGCGCTCCAGCCCGCGCTCGCGCAGCGGATTGAAGGTGATGATCGGCACGCCGCGTTTCACCGCCGACTGCAGGTCATGCAGCATCCGCGGCGCATTGCTGCCGACGTTCTGGCCGAAGAAGAACAGGCAGTCGGTCTTCTCGAAATCGTCCAGGGTCACGGTGCCGACGGGCACGCCGATGCTTTTCGGCAGTCCTACCGAGGTGCTCTCGTGGCACATGTTCGAACTGTCCGGAAGATTGTTGGTGCCGTACAGACGTGCGAACAAGGCATACATGTACGAGGTTTCCAGCGACGCACGACCGGAGGCGTAGAACACCGCCGCCTTCGGATCGATCTGTTTCAGCTCCGCACCGATCTCGGCGAAAGCTGTCGCCCAATCGACCGGCAGATAGCGATCGCTGGCGGCGTCCCAGCGAAGGGGTTCGGTCAGCCGCCCGGCTTCCTCCAGTGCGTAGTCCGACCAGGTTTCGAGTTCGCCCAAAGGATGCCCAGCGAAGAACGCGGCATCGGCACTGCGATCGGTGCCTTCCCAGGCCGTGGCCTTGGCGCCGTTCTCGCAGAACTCGAACAGATGCCCCTTGGCCGGCTTCGGCCAGGCACAGCTGACGCAGGCAAATCCGGATTCCCGGTTCTGCCGGACCAGCGCCGCGGCAGTGCCGACCACCGCACCTTCACGCGACAGGATTTCGCCCACTGATCGCACCGAGCCCCAGCCACCGGCAGGGCCGGCATAAGGCTCGAATGACACTTTTCCGCGCTTGCTCACTCGGCATGCTCCCGCAGCTTGGCACCGGCAGCACCTGAAAGACGAGCAGTTTCTGCTGGTGAAGATTTTGGAAAGTCCATGTGCACGCGAAGTGCCCGGCCGGGTTCTCGGAGACTCCCGCAGAACTTCGGCCCAAGTTCGGCCCAAGTGATGCCCTACTTCTCACCCAACATTTTCACCATGCGCAGATAGTCCTTCCGATACTGCTTTGCCGCCCGCTGTTTCTGAGCGTCGTTCAGAATCTTTCCGGACACCTGGAAGAATTTCTTCTCTTCCTCGCGCAGATGATGGTGAACTTTCTCGGAGAGTTTTTTTGCACTCGCCATCCACGAGCGTCCGGAATGATCCAGGACCTGCATATCCTCGATCAGCTCGTCGATCTGATGATGCTCATGAAGCGCATGACGCGATGACGAAAGCCCCATGTCGTCCAGCAAGATCGGCACGTACAGAAAGCGCTCTTCAGCCGCTGCATGGGCTGCCAGTTCGATTCGCAGTTCGGTAAAGAGCTCAGTCCGCTGCTCCGTATGCGCTTTTGAGAGCAGGAGTTTTCGGCACAGGGAACGCTGACGGACGTGACTCTCTCGCAGCGCGTCGTAGATCGATTCAGTCATGGGATTCCTTTTTTTGCTGGGTCTATCGCTTGCACAAACAAGCGTCTATCGAGCCAGCAATCGACGTACCCGAGATTCGCTTCCATGTCAGGCACGTGCCATGCACGTTGAAGCCGGGAAGTGCAATCTCTTTTGGAGCGTCGATCGATGACTCGTTACCTCGCCGCCTATGCCGTCACTGCCCTCGTGCTGGTGCTGGTCGATCTGTTGTGGCTTGGCGTCATCGCCAAACCGCTCTATCAGAAAGGCATTGGCCATTTGATGGCAGCCAAGCCCAGGCTGGGCGTCGCGGTGCTGTTCTATGCCATCTACGTGTTCGGCCTGATGGTGTTCACGATCCTGCCGTACCAGAACGCGACCGGCTGGCACACCACGGCCGCCGCCGCAGCCTTGTTCGGCTTCATCGCCTATGCGACCTACGATCTGACCAATCTCGCGACCTTGCGCGACTGGCCGATCAGCCTGACGCTGGCCGATCTGGCTTGGGGCACGCTGGTCAGTGCGCTGTCCGCCAGTGCCGGCAAGCTGGTGCTGGATCGCATCGCGGCCCCCTGAGTCGATGGCTCGGCATGTAATGTCCGAGGCAGCGCTCAAGCGCTATCGGGCGAAGCGCAACTTCGCGATCACTTCCGAACCCGTTGATGGCGGCGAAGCTTCCGCAGGTGCCTTGAGTTTCGTCATCCAGAAGCACTGGGCCAGCAGCCTGCATTACGACTTCCGCCTGGAGCTCGATGGCACGATGAAAAGCTGGGCGGTACCCAAGGGCCCGAGTTTCGATCCTGCGGTCAAGCGCATGGCCATCGAAGTGGAAGACCACCCGATCTCCTATTCGAGCTTCGAAGGCACCATCCCTGCGCAGCAGTACGGCGCCGGCAAGGTCATCGTCTGGGATGCCGGCACTTGGCATCCGCTCAGCGAACCGCGCAAGGCGTTCCGCGCCGGCAATCTGAAATTCTCCCTGGCCGGGCAGAAGCTGCACGGCCGCTGGGTGCTGGTGCGGATCAAGGGCAACAGCGAGAAGCAGACGCCCTGGCTGCTGATCAAGGAGAAGGACGCGTTCGTACGGTCGTCGACGGACTACAGCGTGGTCGATGAGCTACCGGACAGCGTCAAGCCCACAGCGCCAACAACGCGAGGCACTGCAAGATCGAAGCGTGCCAAGCAGCTGGGTGATTGGCCGGCCGGCACCGTAAAGGCAGGACTGCCGGCTAAGCTCTCGCCGCAACTGGCGACCCTCGTCGACAAGCCTCCGCCCGTTACCGAAGGCTGGATCTTCGAGATCAAGTTCGATGGCTATCGCTTGCTGACGCGGATCGATCAAAAGGACATCCGTCTCTACACCCGGAACGGCAACGACTGGACGTCGAAGCTGCTGCCGGTCAAGGCAGCGATCGCCAAATTGAAGCTGCCTCCGGGCTGGTACGACGGCGAGATCGTCGTGCCGAACGCGCAAGGCGTGCCAGACTTCGGCGCCTTGCAGCAAGCGCTGGAATCCGAGCAGCCCGAAGACCTCATCCTGTATCTGTTCGATCTGCCGTTCCTCGATGGCCATGACCTGCGCAAGGCACGGCTGGATGCGCGGCGTGCGCTGCTGCAAGGCCTGCTCCTCGATGCAAAAGGTGCGACACGATCGGAGCAAGTCCGCTTCAGCAGTGCCTTCGATGGCGATCCGGAGAGTGTGAAGATGTCTGCATGCCGGCTGGGCCTGGAAGGCATCATCGCCAAGCGCAGCGATTCAAATTACGTGTCGCGGCGGTCGCCGGACTGGATCAAGCTGAAATGCGGTCAGCGGCAGGAATTCGTGATCGTCGGCTACACCGACCCTCAAGGCTCGCGCAACGGCTTTGGCGCGCTCCTGCTGGCCGTGCATGACGAACACGGTGCGCTGCGCTACGCCGGCAAGGTCGGCAGCGGTTTCGATCAGCGTTTGTTGCTGGAGCTGACTAGCCGGCTCGAAAAACTGTCAGTCAAGGAATGTCCTCTGGCGAAGACTCCGAAAGTCGACGGCAAGCCGCATTGGGTCACAGCCAAGCTGATCGCCGAAGTGTCCTTCGCGCAATGGACCGCGCAAGGCCAGCCCCGGCATGCCGTGTTCCAGGGCTTGCGAGCCGACAAACCTGCGGAGGCCATCGTGCGTGAAAACAGTCTCGACGTTGAACGGATTGCCCCGCCGACTGCGACGGCCTCACGGCTCAAGGTCACGCATCCAGAGCGCGTCATCGATGCCCAGACCGGCACCACCAAGATCGACTTGGTCCGCTATTACGGCTTGGTCGGCGATCTGATGATCGATCATCTGAAAGGCCGGCCGGTGGCGCTGCTGCGGGCACCGGAAGGCGTTGCCGGACAGCAGTTCTTTCAGAAACATGCCGGGACGGAAAAGCTGCCCGGGGTTCGTAAGCTCGACACCAAGCTGGACCCGGATCATCCGCCGATGCTCGAAGTCACCAGCAAGGCCGGCCTGCTGTCGGCGGCGCAATGGAATGTCGTCGAGTTCCACACCTTGAACACCTCGAGCCGTTCCGTGGCACGTGCCGACCGGATGATCTTCGATCTGGACCCCGGTGCCGGCATCGCCTGGCCGCAGGTTCAGGAAGCCGCGGAACTGATGCATGCCTTTCTGAAACAGCTCGGCTTGCCGGCCTTTCTGAAGACCAGTGGCGGTAAAGGTCTGCACGTGGTCGTGCCGCTGCTCAAGCGCCATGATCGGGAAGCGGTCAAAGGCTTCGCCCAAGCCGTCGTCCAGCATCTGGCGAAGACACTGCCCAAGCGCTTCGTAGCCAAGAGTGGGCCGAAGAATCGCATCGGCAAGATCTACATCGATTATCTGCGCAATGGTCCCGGGGCCAGCACCGTCGCGGCCTGGTCGGCCCGCGCCCGACCCGGCCTCGGCATCTCGGTGCCGGTGGACTGGCAGGAACTGGCGTCGCTGCGTGGCGGTGATCATTGGACGGTGGCCAGCGTTCATACGCGCCTCGATCGCGGCAACGATCCCTGGAAGGACTACACCGATTCCGCTTGCAGCCTGACTGCGGCAATGAAGTTGCTGGACTACAAAGCCTGATCCATCCACCGCTGGCCAACCCTGGCCCCTTCTGGAGAGAAACCCATGCCGCGTCCCGTCTGGAAAGGTGCGATCACGTTCGGGCTCGTGCACATCCCCATTGCCCTGTATCCCGCGACTGAAGACGCCGGCATCGATTTCGACTGGCTCGACAAGCGCTCGATGGACCCGGTCGGCTACAAGCGCATCAACAAGCGAACCGGCCGCGATATCGCCAAGGAAAATGTCGTCAAGGGCATCAAGCAGGACGACGGCGAGTACGTGGTGCTCAGCGAAAACGAGATCAAGGCGGCCTTCCCGAAATCGACGCAGACCATCGAGATCG
>NZ_CAISIQ010000289.1 GCF_903885465.1 uncultured Nevskia sp. | reverse complement strand
GGATGGCCACGAGGTCGTCCAGCGTCCTGGCGTGATGACCATCTACGATACCGATCGCCCGTTCTCATACGAGCTGTGCGGGCACACGATCTTCGTCAAGATTCCCCATCAGCAGCTCCATGCCCGGCTGCCGCAGCCGGTGCAGCTCGCCACCCCGATTTCGTCCGAAACAGCGCTCGGCGCAATGGCTGCCGATCTATTCCGCAATGCAGGCGAACTGGACGTGCCGAAGGATTCCAGTACCGGCCGCCTGGTCGGGTCGTCGATTCTCGATGTGATCGCGGCCTTGCAGTGCTCGGTCGGCGCCGAGAAACACATCGTCGATGCCTGCAGGACCGCTCCGCTGTTCGAGCGCATCAAGCGCTACATCTCCGAGAATCTGGGTGATACCGATCTCAGCGTCGAGTCGATCGCACGCGCGCACCAGATCTCGCCACGCACCCTCAACCGCGCGTTCGCCGCGATCGGCGCCACGCCGATGCGCTGGGTCTGGCAGGAGCGCCTGGCGGCCAGCCACCGTGCCTTGCTGCAGGGCGGCGTGAAAAGGGTCACGGATGTCGCGTTCAATTATGGCTTCAGTGAGCTGTCGCACTTCAGCCGTGTGTTCAAGAACGCGTTCGGGCTTTCACCTCATTGCCTGATTGCCCAAGCGAGCAGCGGCCCCACGCAAATCGGGCACGCTCAGTCTTTGCTGGACGTGCCCGATGGCCTTCAGGTTTTAGCTACACGCGGATCGCGATAGCCAATCACCTATTAGAGGAAACGACCTAGATCGTTTCAGCCTCGCGGTGCTGATTGCGCAGATCGCGGATGCGGTCGTGATGAACCTTGGCACCGTCACACTGGCGCTGCAGCAAGCTCCGGACTTCGCCGGACATCGGCGCCTGCATGGCCTTGATGTACTCGGCCTTCGCATGATCTTCGCCGCGCTCGCATTCCTCGAGCAGCATCAGATCGTCGTCACTGCTCACCGAGGCCTTGAGGTTCAGCCAGCCACGATGCAGGGCACCGACAGCGGTACCGCTGTTTTCCGGCGTGCCGCCCAGGCTGATAACGCAGGCCTGCAGTTCGGCAGCGCTTTTCTCGCAGTCTGCTGCATAGCTTTCCAGCAGCGTGCGCAGTTCAGGCGCATGCGCGTGGCCGGCGGCCTTGCTGAAGCCCTTCTGGCCGTCCTTGCTGGTTTCGATGAGGCTGTTCAACACCGAAATGGTTTCTTTCAGTTTGTTTTCGCTGGACATGAGTTCTGCTCCATAAATAGTGCGGCGGGACATCGGGCGGGGATTCGCCAGGATTGTCGGGGCCGGCTTTCAAGCAATCACACGGACGTTACGGAGACGAACGACGGCTCATTGAAGGTCCTGATCGCGTCGTGCGTCTCGCCCTGTTGATTGATCACGAAGAGTGCCTGCCAAGGCATTTTTCTTGAATTCCCTGCAAATCAAACGTTTGCGCTCCCCACCCAAAAAGGCGCGTGCGGGATCGACACTTTTACCGGTAGACATGCCACGCGAAGCCCGCAATTACCCGCGCTGGTGTCATCCGCTCGGGAAGAACGTCGATGCCGCCTACATCTGCCGAAAAAGATGCGGGTAGCTGCGGCTCACCGGCAAGATTTCCGCGTGGCCCTTGAGGTGAATGTGCGCGGTCTCGTTGAGGCTGCGCGTGACATGGCTGATGGCGCGCAGGTTCACCACCACAGCACGATGCAATTGTGCGAAGTGCGATGCATCGAGCTGACCGAGCAGGTCTTTCAGCGGCGTGCGGATCAGCCCCTCGCCCGGCTTGCCGTCTCGCCACGCCAGGCGACCCGCGTGTATTTCTCGTCGGAACGGGCGGCGTAGACAAGATGTAGTGGTGATCGTCCCCAAGCCCCGCACCGCTTTTTCCGCATAGCGAATACGCGCGATGGCTGCGTCCGTTCAGCCCTCGTATAAAGCTGCGACTAACAACGCAAGCAGTTACGAGAGGAAAACAGTCATGGCTGACAGCACTTCGCTACCCACGCAGAAACTTCGCATTCCCCAAGCCGATCACCGCGCTTATGCGGACATCCCATTCGTCGAATTCATGAAAGGGGTCGACATGCAGTTGCTGCAGATCGACATCGAGGCCGGCTTGTGGGTGGTGCGGATACGCTTTGCGCCTGGCGTGACCATTCCCACGCACAAGCACACAGGCGAGGTGTTCGCGCTGACCAGCAGCGGATCCTGGAAGTATCTCGAATATCCGGATATCAACGTCGCGGGTTCATATCTGTTCGAGCCGGCAGGTTCTGTCCATACGCTGCATGTGCCTGCATCGAATCATGAGGTCACCGAAGCTTGGTTCGCCATTCGCGGCGCCAACCTCAATCTGGACGAGCAGGGCACGGTGACCAGCGTGTGGGACGCAGGCTACATCCGTGACGAATACCTGCGACTGTGTCGAGAAGCCGGCCACCCCGTGCCGCCAGTACTAGGCCTCGATCACGGCTGATGCCGGTGTATCGGTTCCCTGGGCCACGAGGTATACGATGAGGCGATATTCAGCCCAAGGAGGCTTCGATGAACCCCGGATCGGACCCCGCCATCGTTCTGTCAATCCAGCGCCGTCTGCGCGGCAGCCTGCTGGACTGCGCCTCCGCCGTACCCTGGGCACCGGCGCGCGATCTCGCGGCGCATCTGCTGTTGTCGCTGGACGACCCGGGTGCAGGTTGGCGCATGAGCGTGGAGTGGCTGCGCGACCGCTTCGACGTCGACCGTGTGGAAGGCGGTATCTGGGAAGGCGACGGCGGCCTGTACACACTGGGTTCGGCCCAGGCTCGCCGCCGGGATGCAGTCGTGCCGTCGGTGCGCGGGATCCGCATGCCGATGGACAGCGCGGTGCTTTGCAGCCTGGCAAACGATTCCGCACCGTTCGTGTTGGAAGACATTGCCCAGGCCCGGATTCTGGACGACGACTTGCGGTCGGATCTGATCAAGGTTGGAACGCGGATGAAGATCGCTTCCTCGCTGCATTTCAAGGGCGCTACCTTTGGCTTCCTGTGCATGGATCACGTCCATCGGTCGAAGCGGCTCTCGAGCACGCAGTTCGAGCAGTTTCGGCTGGTGACGGGCGCCGTGCTCGGCGAAATTCTCGGGGCCGCCCACCGCTTAGGACGGCTGGGAGAAGCGCCGACAGAGCGGGCGCTCGACGAAAGACTGACGCCAGCAGAGCGCAAGGTGCTGGCGCTGCTGGGCAGTGGCCTCGGCTACAAGCGCATCGCTCAGCAGCTGGGTCGCTCGATACACACCGTGGACCACCAGCTCAGGAGCATCCGCGCCAAGCTGAAGGTGCATACCAACATGCAGCTGCTCAGCTTGTTGTCGAGCGCCCCAGCGATGCGGCCGTTCGTGGAGCCGGCACAACTCGATTGATGGCGATTCCACCGGGCCTGTCGGCTCGGCGTTCAGGATTCCGCTGCGGATGATGCTGCTTTCGCCACGACGGAAATCCCGAGAATGACAGGATCGTTCAAGACCATCGACGCCAACGGCGTCTCGTTCGCCTGCATCGAGAAAGGCAAGGGGCCGCTGCTGCTCTGCCTGCATGGCTTCCCTGATCACGCCCCAACCTTCCGCTCGATCATGCCGGCGCTGGCCAATGCGGGCTATCGAGTGGTAGCGCCTTACATGAAGGGTTATTGGCCCACGGTGGCACCAGCAGGCAGTCCCTACCAGGCGGCCGCACTGGGTCTCGACGTGGCCGCATTGATCGAAGCACTTTCACCAGACGAGCCGGCCTGCGTCTTCGGCCACGACTGGGGAGCCATCGCGGCCTACGCTGCGGCGCTGGCAGCGCCGCAGCGTATCCGCCGCCTGGTCGTGTCCTCGGTGCCCTACGGGCCCCAGTTCCTCAGCGCACTGGTGACTCGACCAGATCAGATCCGGCGTTCGTTCTACATCTGGTTCTTCCAGTTGCCGATGGCCGAAGCGGCGATGGCGGCGAACGACTTCGCCTTCATCCGCACGCTATGGCGCGATTGGTCGCCGGGATGGCAACTGCCGGAGGCGGACTGGCAGGCGCTACGCGAAACCTTCGCCCGGCCCGGCGTGATCGAGGCAGCCCTCGCCTACTACCGGCACATGTTCAATCCGGCATTGCAGCACTCGGAGCTGGCAGAGCTGCAGCATAAAATCTTCATCGCTCCGATCGACGTGCCGACGCTGGTCCTGCACGGCGAGGGCGATGGCTGTATCGCTGTCGATCTACTCGATGGAATGGAGACCGCCTTTCCGCGTGGGCTTGAGAAGCACATCGTCCTCGACGCCGGACATTTCCCGCACGCCGAAAAGCCAGCAGAAGTGGCTGCTGCAATTTGCCGCTTCCTGGCGCGCTGAATGTGCGGCGCATAGCGAAGAGTCGCGATGGACGGCTCAGCAACCCAACCCTAAGGTTGCCGAGTGCAGTCTGGAGGAGACCAATAAAATGAAAGTGAGAAAAATACGCATCGATTTTTCGAATGCCAAGGTTCTGTGGGCACCGGACGCTCCCGAGTTCGCGCAGTTCTGGAACGCCACCTCCTCGCTGCTGCCTTACCTAGAGCCCTTCCTGAATCGCACGGTTCGTGCCTGTATGGAAGCCCTACCAGCCGAAAGCGAGGAACTGCGCCGCGACTGCAAGATCTTCATCGCGCAGGAGAGCAATCACTACCGCAACCACGCGTGCTTCAACGAAGTGCTGCGAGCCGGTGGCTACCCCGAACTGGAGGCGCGCGAACTCAAGCTCAAGGCCGACTACGAGGCCTACTGGAAGCAGAAGAGCCAGTCCTACTGTTTGCGTTACGCCGAGGGCTTCGAGACCACCGCGCCGATCCTGTCCTGCTTCTTCCTCGAGGGTGCGCGCGAGATGCGCAATCCCAGTATCGACGATCCCACCGTGGATCTGTGGCGCTGGCACCTCTGCGAGGAATACGAGCATCGCCACGTCTGCTTCCATCTGCACGAGGCGCTCCACAAGAGCTACTGGCTGCGCCTGTGGGGCCTCTGCTACGCCAGCAAACACATGCTGACCTACATGATCGGCACCGCGCGCTACCTGATCCGCGAGGACCGCAAGGCCGGGCGCATTCCGGATCCTTGGCGGAGCCGCCTGCGCTTCGCCAGCGTGATGCTACGGACGTTTGCCTACACGATCCCGCGCCTGATCCGCGCTGCGGCGCCCGGCTACGACCCCGTCAATCTTTCGCCGCCGGCGGGCTATCGCGCGGTGCTCGACGATGCCGAGCGGCTCTGGGGCGTGGAGCCCGACGCAGTGACAACAAAGGCCTGAGCCAGAAGTCCGTCTGGCCCTGATACACCGCGAGGTGCATCGATCCGCAGCGTCCGAAAGCCGAATGGATTGAGCGTGTACGCCAATCATCAATCTCACGAGAAACCCGACACATGACTACAACCGCGATCCCGATCGAATTGTTCGGCGCTCAGCAACTCGACGGTGGCATCGCGCCACGCGTGTTCTTCTCTGCCCATCGCTACGTGCAGGGCCCAGGCGTACTGCGCAAGCTGAGCGATTATCTCCCGCTGGTGGGCAGCCAGCGACCCATGCTGCTTATTCCCCGCGACCTCCCACCGGCGCTGACCAGCCAGGTCGCCGCCGATCTCGAAGCGGGCGGCGTGCGGGTGCTGGTGCAGCCCTTTGAAGGCCAATGTTCCGTGACGGCCATCGAGCAGCACGCTGTGCGTGCACGCGAGGCGGGCTGCGACGCAGTGATCGCGCTGGGTGGCGGCAAGGCGATCGACACGGCGAAGTCGGTTGGGTTCCAATTGGGTTTGCCCGTCATCGTTTGTCCGACGCTGGCGTCGAGCGATGCGCCATGCTCGGCCTTGGCCATCGTCTACAGCGACGAAGGTACCTTCGAGTCGGTGCGCTTTTTCCGCGGCAACCCTGATCTCGTCGTGGTGGACACTGCGGTGATCGCGCAGGCGCCGGTGCGCTTCCTGCTTGCCGGCATTGCCGACGCGCTCGCCACGGGTTACGAAGCGGCAGCCTGCGTCGCCAATCCGAAAGCGCGCTCGATGCTGGGTGGCGGGATCTCGCTCGCGGCGCGCGCGCTGGCCAGCTTGTGCAGCCAAACCATCCACGAGCAAGCCCGTGAAGCGGTTCAGTCAGTACGTGAAAAGCGCGTTGGCCCAGCGTTGGAAGATGTGGTTGAGGCCAACACGCTGCTCAGCGGCACCGGCTTCGAGAGCGCCGGCACCGCCGCCGCCCATGCGGTGGCTACTGCCCTGACGGTAGTGCCGGAAGTGGAACACCGCTTCATGCACGGCGAATTGGTGGCGGTAGGCTTGGTGACGCAGTTGCTGCTGGAGGGCAACGAGGTCGAATTCAATCGGGTGCAGACGCTGTTTCGCGAGATCGGCCTGCCGTACTGCTTTGCCGATCTTGGGCTGAACCTCGCAGACAGCGAAACCAAGATCCGCACCGTCGTCGAAAACGCCTTCAATCTGCCGTTCATTCACAACGAGCCGTTTGAAGTGACGCCAGACAAACTCTTCAAGGCAATCACGGAAGTGGAGCGCCGCGCGGGCAAGGCTTGAGGAAGTTATTTCGGCGGATAGGCCAGGACCGACTGCTTGGGGGTAGCGCTACTCGGAGCATGACCTTCCCTAATTTCAGCAGAGCATCGTAGTCGGCGTATTCACGACGGTGAATGCCGATCACAATGGTTCGTCTCAAATCTCGATCATCTGAAAGTCGGACTTCGGCGCTCCGCAGTCGCGACAGGTCCAGGATTCCGGCACGTCTTGCCAGCACGTGCCGGCCGGAATGTCCTCCTCGGGCAAGCCAAGCACTTCGTCATAGACGAAATCGCAAACCAGGCACCGCCACTTCTTCATGTTTTTTCCATCCTCATGGCTCGGCCGTGGCCGCATGGAGCCAGGCCCCTGTCTGAACCGCCAAGCTACTCGGGCGCGAGCCCGTCGACTTCGACGAAATCCGTCTTGTCGCGAACGGAGCAATCGGCACAGGCCCAATCCTCCGGCACCTGGCTCCAGGGCGTGCCGGGCTTGAAGCCCTCGTGTTCATCGCCCTTTTCCTCGTCGTAAATGTACCCGCAGCCGGGGCAGCGATAGCTCGCCATGATCAGGCTCCCGTGGTGGATTTCTGTGCGGAGCCGTAGCGCGCCAGGATCTGCTCGCGCTTGCTCGGC
>NZ_CAISIQ010000288.1 GCF_903885465.1 uncultured Nevskia sp. | reverse complement strand
GCTGCTCCACATTTGGCGTCCGATGTCCAATGCGCCGTTGCATGAGCTGAGAAGCTGTGTATCGATCGCGAATTCGGGGTAAGTAGGGGGTCTGTCTGGGAAGACGACAAATGCCTTCACATACCGGATTTGGAGATCACCTTTGCTTGGCGGTGAAGGAGATGTTCGGCGCTTCTTTTTATTGGCGCTGGCCAGTTATAGTTCTTGGCAACGTATCGATACTAATTCTTATCCAAGCTACGAGAGGCTCGCGTGCAATCTGAGTTGCTGATGTCGACGGACTTATGCGAAAAGTTCGACGGCACGCTGATCATCGAGCAGTAATCGCTGGAGATTTCGATCGCACAAGACATCATGACCCGCCCCTTCCGCTGTCATGTCCAAAGGCGCCTCAACAGATGACCGAAGCAATCGGATGGATTGCTTCGGTCATTCTGCTGGTGACGATGATGCGGCAGGTATGGACTCAGTGGCGGGATCGCGCCACTGGCGGCGTGTCCCATTGGTTATTTGTCGGCCAGATCGCCGCATCGCTCGGCTTCACCGTCTACAGCGCCTTGCTGGAAAACGCGGTTTTTGTGGTGACCAACGCATTGATGCTCGTCAATGCCTTGGTCGGCTTGTACCTCGATCGCCGCAATAGGCGGCTGAATGACGAATCTTGAAACGAAATTCAAGTCTCGCCATCTCAATCACCATTACGATGTAAGACAACGAAGGCGCCAACGGCAGCTTCCTCCGAATTCATTAGTCGCGCGGCTCAGTCTTTATGTTTCCGCGACTGAGGGACGAGTGCACGTTCTCCCGTTTTGCCTTGCGCACCTTGAACACCTGCCACAGAACCCAGAAGAGCCCGATGCCCAGGGTCAAAAGGGCCAGCCAAAGCAAAGGATGAGTTGGCTCCTTAATCTGAGTGGGGGCGAGCGCAGTCTGAGCCTGCGACAGCAGTGGCAGCAGCAACGCAAGCGGTGATCCGAGCTTAATCACGAAATTGTTCATAAGGTACCTCATGGCAATTGAACAGGCGGAACACACAGGTAGGACCGTCAGAATCTCACCTTTAATTCAACAGAAACTTGAGATTTCAAGGTCTACCGAGTTCCTAATCCGGGCTATATCAAGTCCGAATGCGGTCGACGATCGCTAGAAATAAAGGTGCAAGCAGAAGGAACAAGGCGAGATAAGGCTGCATGGTTCGGCTCCGATTAAAATGGGTCTGGGAATTCAAAAACCTCAAACATCCCGTGATGACAAAGCATCTGCCATTCCCGACGATGCGGACAATCTTCGTTCAGCCGTCTTCAGCGCGCCGCAGTCTCTGCGTCGAGCTCGGATTTGAAGGCTTTTATTACGCTCGCTGAAGAATCGCCGCCGACGTAGCGGTTGAATTCCTCTTCATATCGTCGGGTCAGGCGCGCAATCGTTTCCGGCGAGGCTTTCTCTTGAAGCTTCAGAAACCAAGTGCCTTCTTCCTCATACATGTGATGGGCAACGGCACCCCGTATGTGAGCAAGTTTGTCGTTGTAATCATCACTGAGCGGGTCGAGCTCTTCCAGTGCCGCAGTCTCGCCCTTCGCGGCACTTTGCTCCTGATAGGCGAGTTCCGTCCGCGTTTTTTCCCCGTGCGATGCGAGCGCCGGATAGAGCGTGACTTCCTCGGCGATCGCATGTCCGGTCAAGATTACCGCGAGCCACTTCTGCGTCGCTCGACGCTGTTCAAGGCTTTTCGCCTTTTCGACTGCGTCGAATGCGGCCTCGATCTGCTCGTGGTGTTTCAGCACCATCGCCAGCCAAGTATCCGGCTCGGCTTGCTGTTGCGCTTTCCGGCGAGCCTTGGCACGAGCGTGATCACTTTCCGGTGGCGTAACGGCGGCAACGACTTTGTCGATGATGGACATTGGATTTCCTCCTCTAGGTTGCGAAAACGTCTATGCAGACGCTTCGAACTTGCAGCAACCGTCGTTCCCGTAATCGCCCATCCGAACTTTGCGACGCATTACCGAATATGAAGTTCCGGGGGCCCTGACTTCACATCCGAGTGATCGGTTCGTCCTTTCCTTGAAAGGAAACCGCTTCCCGTTGTAATGCCTCGTCGGGCTGCTCAACACGCTGCGCAACGGTCGATGCGGCATGGCTAACCACTGCATGAACCCAGCGAAATTCGCTTCGGCCAGATCCACGTGCGGACCAGCCTCGTTTTCCGCAAACGCAGCAACCTATCCAGGAGCTATTCGTTCATTCAGTGGTTCAGCGGTTGTGGGCCACCGAGCTTTCGAAGTAGGAAGACACGGGCGGCCCGCTGATCTTTACCTCAGCAGGGTAAGCCTTCAAGCAACTCTCTGAGCCGATCCGGGTTGGCCGGCTTGACAACATGCAGGTCAAAGCCGGCGTTCGTCGCTTGCTGCTTGTCTTCCGCTTGCCCCCAGCCAGTAACCGCCACCAGCTTGATCTGATCGCCATTTCGGTCGCGTACTGCCCGAGCGACGTCATAGCCGGACAAGTCGGGCAAGCCAATATCGAGAAACGCGATGTCCGGCTGACAGTGCTGGATGGCAAGAATAGCGTCTTGGCCGGTATAGACGGTTTGTACCTGATGGCCATCAATCTGCAACAGCAGCGCTAGTGATTCTGCGGCATCGCGATTGTCGTCGACGATCAATACACGCCGAGACTTCTTTGAAGCGGCCGGTTGCCGCGCTGGGGCCTCGGGCAGCGGTACGGATCGCGATGTCACTATTGGCAGGCGGATACGGAACCGACTACCAAGACCAAGCCCGGGGCTTTCTGCGACGATTGTGCCGCCGTGAAGTTCGACAATTCGTCTAACCAAGGTTAGACCGATGCCCAAGCCACCTTCTGAGCGACTGTTCGAGGACTGCACCTGCGAAAACATCTCGAACACGCGTTCGATCTGCTCTGTCGTTAGCCCGATGCCGGAGTCGCTGACTTCAAGTTGCAACTCACCGCCGCTGACGGTGGCAGACAGGAAAATCTCGCCGCCTACATCGGTGTATTTCGCCGCATTGGTCAGCAGATTGCTCAGCACTTGGGCCAGCCGCACCGAGTCGCCCTCAAGCCGATAGACGCCCTCTGGCCGTCTGACTTCAAGCCGGTGTCTGCGTGCTTCGATCAGGGGGTGCACGGCCTCCAATGCAGTGTCGATGACGCCGTCCAGCGCCACCGGATCACGCTTGATTTCCATCTTGCCGCTCGTGATCCGCGAAAGGTCCAGCAGATCGTCAAGCAACCGCGCCATATGCTGAACTTGGCGCTGAATGATTGACGATGTCCAAGCGATTTCTCGGCTGCCGATTTCGGGGGACGATAAAACATCAGCGGCGCTCCGAATGGGCGCCAGCGGGTTCCGAAGTTCATGTGCCAATGTCGCCAGAAATTCATCTTTGCGACGATCGGCGTCCTGCAGGGCGAGCACTAATTCCTTCTTGGACGTAACGTCGCGAAAATAGATATTCAGGCCAGACTCGTCAGCTGGATATATTGATATTTCGTACCAGCGCCGCCATGGCTGGTAATAGTTTTCCAGAACAGCCGGCGTCTGCTCGCGCATGGACTGTCGGAGAAGCTCCGCGTACGGTGTCCCATCCATCGCATAAACTTGCCAGATATCGGCTCCAAGCAACTGCGCACGCGGTGAGTCGAGCAGTTTCTCGGCTGCGCGATTGACGTAGGTGATCCGCCAATTCGGAGCGATCGTAATGAAACCTTCCTCGATCGACTCGAGAATATTGTCGCGGTCGGCTTTGAGTTTGGCTTCCATCCGCATCGCGTCACGGCGGGTGCGGGCAAGGGTCAGTACGCTGCTGACACGAGCTATGAGTTCCAAGGCGGTGAACGGCTTGATCAGATAGTCGTCGGCACCTTTGTCCAGACCTTCGACTCTCGCCTCCTCTCCAGCACGCGCCGACAGCAAAAGCAGCGGAATTGAGGCCGTCGCGGGCTCGGCACGCAGCGCTTGCAGTAGTCCGAAGCCATCGAGCCTCGGCATCATCACATCGCTGAGCACGAGATCGGGTGGATTCGCCTGAATTGCCTCCAGCGCCTCTAGGCCGTCGGCAACCGCCAGCACGTTAAAGCGTTCCGACAGCAACCGCTGGATGTAATCCCGCATATCGGCGTTATCATCAGCGAGTACGATCTGCGGCCGGCTATCGGCGCGGTCCGAACTCACCTGAGAGTTCGGACTACCGTACAAAAGCGCAGGCAACGATTTCTCCGCCGGGGAGCTCCAGCGCTCCGCTTCGGAAACATAGGTCAAAGCGGGTTGCGAGATCGGGCCCACTTGCTCTCGCGTCGTTTGGGGACTGAGCAGGGACGGTCGCTGCGTGATTGGGATCGAAACAGTAAATTCCGTTCCCACGCCAGCTTCGCTGCTTACCGAAACCACGCCGCCATGCAGCTTCACCAGTTCACGAACCAAGGCTAGGCCAATGCCGGTACCTTCATGGGTGCGGCCGCGTGCGCCCTTCACTCGCTTGAATCGATCGAAGACCTGCGGCAAATCGGACGCTGGAATACCAACACCGGTATCGCGCACCTTGAGTACGACGTCCGAAGCCTCGGCTACGAGACTAATTGTGATGCTGCCCTCGAAAGTGAACTTGTAAGCATTGGACAACAGATTCAGTACGATCTTTTCCCACATCTCGCGATCGACCCAGACCGGCTGAGGCAAGACCGGACACTGGACAATCAGGCGCAGGCCGCTTCGGTCAGCAGCAGAACGGAACAGGCTGGCCAGCTCGCCGGTGAACGTCGCCAAATCGACCGGCTCAAAATTCGAATCCAGCCGTCCGGCCTCGATAAGTGAAAAATCGAGCAGCGTATTAACCAGCTTCCGCAGCCGCAAAGCATTTCGGTGCGCAAGTTCTAACTGCTCCCCAGCCAGCGTCCGCTCCGGGCTGCGCAGGGCCTCCTCAAACGGCCCGAGCATCAGTGTCAATGGCGTCCGGAACTCGTGACTGACATTGGAAAAGAACTGCGTTTTGGCGCTGTCCAGCTCTGCGAGCTGGTCGGCACGCTGCCGTTCAAAGTCGTAGACGCGTGCTGAAGTCAGAGCCGCCGCGACCTGCCCCACCAGCAGTTTTAGAAAGTCGCTATAGGTGCGATCGAACGGTCGGTCCGGATTCAAACCAACGACAAAAGCACCGATAAGATGTTCTGATCCGACACCTTGCCCGCCACCTTGCCGGACGATCGGCAGCATTAGCGCTTGCGTCGGTAGCCGCTTTCCAAGACTGGTAGGCAGCGCACCAAAGTTTGCGGGTACTGACATCAGCATTGGCGCATCGCCGCCGGCTAACAGCGCCTCGACCGCCCAGTTGCGCCCGGCTTGGCTGGCCGTTCGCGCCAACTGCTCATTGGTAACGCCTGTTTGTGCTCGAACCGAGAACCCCTTCTTGTCCTCATCCAGTAGCAAGGTGATCGAAAACGGGATCAGCTGACGATCACCGGAAAGCTGCTGCTCCAAAACCGTGAATAAGTCGGCCTCTGCGGTCACGGCGCTGAAGGACGCGGCGAGGTCACGCAGCAGGGACATGCGCCGTTCCCCCACAACCCGCTCCGTTTCCTCGGCGACCACGCACAGCATTCCGCGGCTGTTGCCATCATCGCCAGACAACGGACTGTAGGAGAACGTGTGGTAGGTCTCTTCGCGAGCGCCGCTGCGCTCTAGATACAGCAGCAGACCCTCATCCCAAGTAGAAATGCCATGTTCGAGGACGGCGTCGATGCGGGGACCGATCTCCGGCCAGATTTCGCGCCAGACCTGCCGGGCGCTGGCACCCAGAGCCCAGTCCTGCTTAATACCCAAGGTCGGTAGATAGGCGTCGTTGCAGAAGAATGTCAGGTCTTCGCCCCAAGCCAGCCACATCGCGAAGCGCGAACGTAGGGCGACACGAACGATTGTCTGCAGGCTTAGCGGCCACGTTTCCGGCGGCCCTACCCCGGTCGCCGACCAGTTGTGCCGCGCCATTCGGCGGGCCATTTCGCCGCTTGCACCAAGAAAGGTCTGGTCGCCTAAATTATTTGGTTCGGCCATCTTCTAAGGTTCCTACCACTTGCAAAGTAGGCCGGTGCGTAAGGCCGTTGCCAACGACTGAGTCATTCTAACTGGGCACTTTCACCATGCGTGCGGAATCCCTTCGACAGTGCCCTGAGCCGAACTTGTTCTGCTTGACTAGCTTAAGTTTTCCGGGCACTTGGCAAAGTCGGTTCGTCCTCATGAAGGTAATGATCAACGTTCTAAGAAAGTTAGTGCGCGACCGCAGTCCAGCTTACGAAGGTGTCCTCACCACGTCCAGCCAGAAAGACATCGATCCACTGATGCTGAATCCAAGGTGGTGAGGCGCGCCTCACCACCTTTGTCCTTGAACCTGTCGACCTACAACGAGGCTCAGCGGCTGAGGTCACCCTTGATCGCTTTGAGCACCGAAGCCACTTCACGCGGCATCGACTGCGCCAGCTGATCCAGTACGTCGAGCTTCCGCTTCAGCTCGTCGATCGGTGCAAAGCGAGCCGCTATCGACGCGAGTTCGCCGCGCAAGCTCCCGGCTTCGTTGTCTGGCGCCTTTGTCTTTGGACCGCGCTTGCCGGCCTTCTTGGCCGGGGCGGCGGCGGCCTTGTTCTTCGATCCCTTCTTGCGACCGCGACGCGGCGCGCCTTCAATGGGAACGGCCGCAGCTTCAGCCAGGCGATACATGACATTGCGGCCGGCGCGCTCGGCTTCTACTAGGCCCTGATCCTTCAGCTTCTTGAGGTTGAGGAAGGCGCTTGCGCTGGAAAAGCCACCTTCAGCGATGAGTTCTGCGGTGGACCTCGTGCCGCCATTCAGCAGGCTCAGGATCTTGGCGCTGACGCCGGTGACGCGGGTGCTGGTGGATTCAGAGCTGTCGTTTTCGGACATGGATTTCTTCTTGGTGCGGAGGGAGCGTAGATTCTATACAAGTGTTCACGTCCACTTTCGATCATCATGGACGCGATGTGGATGTGATGATTCACTTGGGGTGGCTTAATGTCGGCTGCCCCCGAATCAAACACCCTGGCGACGTTCGGCCTTAGGAATTGCCAAAACCGAACGCCGGTCCCCGTCTGAATGATTGATCGCGATCATTCGGACGGCAGCGAGTTCGTCTCACTCGGAAGGCGTCGGACGCTTCGGCTCGCGAGCCCCTGCAGCAGCGTTCGAACCCAGGTTCAACACCTTCTCCCACCCCGAAACGGCAAGCGTGATGCAGCGGATCAGCGTCTCTTCCACCTGCAACACATATCTCTGTTCGTGGCCCACGACCCGAACTCGCTCAATCCGATCCAATAACGACTTATCGAGTTCCAGCACGAACTTTGCCGCTTGCTTCTCCGTCCTCTTCTTCAGCATATCGCTTACCTCCTGGGCAGTGATGGGGCAAGCGAAACTGCTTGCCTCCCACCAGCGGTATCCTTTTTTTACGAAGCCGAACGGATGAGGTCCTCCAGCGTCATCCGGGAATACACCTGAATCCTCGGCATGGTCGGCAACGGCGACGGCAGCGGCATCCGGTAGCTGTCGCGGCGATGGTTTTCGAGCCACGCGCGGTAGCCGGCGCGCTCAAGTTCGCGAAGGTCGCCGCGGACACCGCCGTACATCGGCGACAAGATGAGGTTGCTGAACACCGTCTGGTAGGCGCGATCGCCCAAGTGGGCGGCCTGACGCACCTGCGATGCCCACCCTACAAAGGTTTCGCGCGTCATCGACCACGTCCAGCGCAGCTTGGCGCCCCGCTTTCTGGCCTTGGCATCAGGGTCTTGCGCGCCACCCAACAGGCGCTGGTGGAGCTGGTAGTGGGAGTCCCAAAGCGGCGCAATAAGCCGGGCGTCTTTCATCCGCTCACGCTGATGAATCGGATCCGGAAACCCCAGCTCCCCTGGGATCGTGCGGCCCTTAGTGGCAAGGAGCGTCCAGCACAGCCGATGAGGGTCCTGCGGATCCGTCGACCACAGCAGATCGACATTGGCGATCCGCTTGGCGTGGTTCGTCGACCGCTGGCTAGGGGTGGCAAGGATCGGATACAGGGCGGCGAACTTGTCGATCAACCCGGATGCCTTTGCGACCGGCACCGACCCGGTGTTGAAGTAGTGGTAGCCGACCGAAACCAGGTGCTGCGTCTGGTTCATAAGGGCGGCCCGGTTGAGCGGGACGAGGAACTTCGAGGCGAGACAGGTCATGACAGGACTCCTGATGAGGTAAGTCCCTGATGCCGCAGCTTCAAAGTGCGCCTATCGAGTTGAACAATAGAAGCACCGCTGTTCGCAGGGACACCTCGGGGTATCAAGGCAGCCGCGAAACACGAAACCTCCGGACATTGATACCGCGTAGGTGCTACGAGTGGTTTTGGCGTACCACCCATGTGCCCGCCCGCGACCAGACACGGACTCGCGGACATATCGGGGTGCGCCAACACCACACGCCATAGCAGCCATACCGGTCGTCAAGCCGGTAGCCGTTAACGCCCCGCGCCAGGAAACTCGCTCACGGGGTGTATTCGGGGGGTGTGGTCGACTAATCGCGCGTAAAGCGCAGTAACCCGACCCATCTATCCGAACCTACTGCGCGATGAAAATCGCGCAAGCAGTGCGGGTGGGACAGTGGGCCGATGACAAAATCCGAAAGGACAGAAATCATCAGTCAGGCAATCTCTCCAAGCGGGCTACGCGATGTTGCGTATTTCCCGCCCCGGTTGCGCTACCTCCGACAAGGAGATGCGCGGTTGGTGCTGTTACCGCAATACGTTGAACGCAGCAATGCGTCACCGGCTGGATGCGAATAGCGTTATGAGCCGGCTCACGTTGGACTGAAGCCTGGTCGCACAGGAAGAGGACCGACGGGTGAGCGAGGAGCGAAGCGGAAAAGGCCAAGGGTTATTCCAAGGTCAAACAGAGGGCCAAGTGCAGCTAGGGGCTTCAGTCCCTGCGAATCGATGGAAGTGATGTTGTCGTTTCAAGTAGTGGAGTTAGCTCGGTGCTTCGCACCCACGAAAGTTCGGTTAAAGCCCGGATGAGTGCCGCAAGGCACGAGACAACAGCGAGTCGACTGCGTACTGGTCGTGAAAAAATGCGTCACGTGAAAAGCATGGCGTATGGAGGATTGCTTCACCATCAAAGCTCCATCGCAGGTTCGGGAATTTGACCCTCCCGGGGACTGCACCAGCGGTGGAGACATGGCCTGAGAAATACCGAAGTCGTGTGCAAGCTCGAAAGGCGTGCACGCTCTCCAGAAGGAGATCGGGTGGTTCAGGAGGCGGCGAAAAAGCTGCGCGGGGTTTACCCGCATGAGCATGCAACGTGCTCAGCCGATTGGTTTCGGCATATGGCGTAGAGGTCAGATGGGCCGCGGGAGGTGTTGACGCACTTCCCTTGGCATAGACGGACGGCTTGGCGGCTGAAAGTCGCAGATGTACTCCGCAGCGTCGTGGCAGAAAGGCTTGGCGGCCTGACTGTCGCGGCCCGGCTCACCTGCCCCGGGTGAGTTGGACGTAAAGGACGGGAACGCGGTGGGCGTTGATTCATTCGCACTGGCCCGGTGCAAGCCCCCCCTCTTCGGAGGTGGGGGCTTTCTGAATCTGTATCCCGAGCTGGCATCAGGCGCGGTGTCGCTGCTGCTGCGTGCTCGGCGTCAAACCATTTCGCTCTAGGTGATGCAATGAAACGATCCTTACGCACACACCGAAGTCGACATTTACAGCAACTTGGCAAGCGTTCTTGCTTCAAACCGACAAGATCGACCGCTCTCGCCTGCCAACCCTAGACGCAATTTTCACAAGCGCACCTATGACCGGCAGCCTCAGCGAGGACGACATCAGTGTGAAGTTCATCACACCAGCCCTGCATAAAGCCGGCTGGGATGAAACCGTGCAGATTCGTCGACAGGTGTCCTTTAACAAGGGTCGCATCATGGTGCGCGGACGGCTGGTGGCACGAGACAAGCCTAAGCGCGCTGACTTTGTCCTGTACTACCGACACATTCCGATGGCGCTGATCGGAGCCAAGAGGGGCACATTCAGCAAAGTGCATAGCATGCAGCAGGCGCCCGACTATGCCTCGTCCCTCGATATTCCTTTCGTGTTTGCCAGCAATGGCAAGGGCTTCGTCTTTCAGGACAAGACCGCACAGATCGAAGTGCTGGAAACCTCGCTGGCGCTCGACGTCTTGCAGCACATACCCCCAATGTCACGGGCTGTTGCCGATTGAGGGAAAGTGAAATTGCTCAGGACTACCCATCGAGGATGCGCACGTCATATTGATGCCAGCTTTCAGCCCGAAGCCGTCACAGAAGGGGCGGATCGAATATCCCGAAAGCGGACGTCCGACGTGCTGCGCAACCCATCGGATTTTTCTCGGCCGAGTCCTCCAATCGTCATACATGATCGCGGCGAGACGATCTGGTCGGCTCGCCGCGGTCCCGACCGTTCGCTTTTGCGTTGAAGGAATCGTCTTTCGGTGTGCAGGAGAAGTTATCTCGATCAGGCAGAAACAGCAGCCAGGCGGGGCCTGAAAGCACGTCCGAGGAGTCTCATGGGATCTGGCGATTCCTCAGAACGTCCAGTCTTCCGTAAAAGGCCTCAACTCGATTTCATTGCTCCATGCCGAGCGCGGCTGGTGGTGGACCCATACATAGCTCTTGGCCACATCGTCCGGGTCCGCTGTCTTTTCGCGGTTGTACTGCGCTCCCATCATCTTTTTGATCACCGGCACGTCGAGCGCGCAATCGAGGCGAACGTGGGCAACATGAACCCCTTTGGACGCGTAGGCCTTCGCGAGCGACTGCGCCATGCCGCGTAAACCGAACTTGCCGGCCGCGTAGAGCAGATTGCGCCCCGCCCCCCGCAGTGCCGCCGTCGCGCTGCTGAAGATAATGGTTCCCCGGCCACGCACAAGCATCCCGGGAAGCACAGCTTGGGCGGCGGCGAGGGCGCCGACGACTTCGAGCGCCAAGACGTCGGTGAGCTCCGCCGCCGTCACCTCCAGCGGTAGTTTGAAAGTCGACGCGCCACGCGGGTTGTAGACAAGGATCTCCGCCTCTCCCCCGCGCGGCCCGAGTGCTGCCGCGATCGCGCCAGCATCTCTCGCATCAGCTTGAACGGCTTCGACGTTGGCCCCTGCGTCCTGGGCCGCCTCGCGCGCTTTGGTGACGCCCTCCACGGACCGACCTATGAGGATCAGGTCGTTCCCGTCGTGGGCGAACGCGCGCGCCAACGACACGCCCAACCCTTCCCCGGCACCGACGATGACGCACAAAGGACGATCTGTTGCCATGACTTCAGTCTCCGTTGATCCAATCGATTCAGCGATCGCATGGTGGTACAGCGGTTTCAATCGTGCTCTGGCACACGGTGGCCTCCTCTACAGCGCATCCAAGCGCCGCTTAAGGCACCGAGCATTCTCCCGGTGCCTCTTTTTCGCGCCAGTCCATATCAGGCATGTCCGAATGCGGAAGGCGGGAAATCCTCCAGCCGCATGTCGCCGGGTCCCCAGGCGTCGATGAACCGCTCGCGTGCTCTGGGCACAGACGGCGTCTTCTCGCGCTCCAGGGTGGGAATCAGTTCGTGAGCCGGTAGACCGATCGCATCGCCGATCAGCTGAAAAATGGGCACTCGATGAGCTGCATCGAGCGCAAAGGCGTTGTGGAGTCGGCTCGGACCGCCGAGGTGCTTCGGCAACTCACCCAGCATCGCGCGCCTCGCGTCGCCGTAGGCTGCTTCCACGATGTCGCGCCGGAGTATCTCTCGGCTCGGCAGAAGTGCCATTTCCCGATCCAGGGAGTCCAGCAAGGCTTCCCGCTCTCCGGGATGCCGCAACCCTATGGCCACGAGTGCGATCAAGCTATCGAGGGCATACATCGGATGTCTCGACCGCCTGAACGCCGCCAGGTAGGCGTCGATAACCAGCGGACCGAAGCGCGATGCACTGCGAGCGGCGATTGCGGCGCTCCACATGTCGCGCTCGCGGATGAGGGGAAAACTTGGGGTCCAGCGGATCCAGTTGAATCTTGCGGCGAGGCCGGCCAGCCACGCCGAGCCGGAGTCCGTCGAGAGCAAGGTTGTACGTCCCAGGGCCAGGACGAAGCGGTGGTAGACGGTGACGAGCTCGTCTACTTGTGGAAGCTTCTGCCGCACCGCGGTATGGACGGCCGCTCGCATTTGATCGAGCGCGGTAGACATCCGGGCGACCAACTTGTAACTCGAGTGTTCGATCAGCGGCGCCCATTCAAGCAGCTGACGGAAAGCACCGCGATCGTCGCGGAACAAAGTCCGAATCAATTCGCCGGTGCGGGGCTGAGAAGGCTCCACCTCGAGTTCGTCAGCCGTCCGCCCGAGGATCTGTTCGAACGGCAGGGTCTCCGTTGCGTCGTGTTCGAGCGGAGGATGCCGCGTCAGTTCAAACGAGCCAACTGTGACGCGGATCCAGGCGTCGCTGGGCAGTTTGCCGACCAGTACGCTGCGCTCGCCCAGGACCCGTCGGCGCAGCTCGTGGCTGTCGCGCAGCGCGCCAGCCAACTGCAGTTCGGCTTCCACCTGCGCGATGACCATCAGCAGATCCACCTTAGTTGCGTCGGGCAGGCCGCTCATGGAAATACCGTACGGCGTCATTGGGCGGACGCCTTGATACATTGCAATACCGGCCAGGGCGATTCGTGATCAGCCGCACCCATCCCGTTCGGAGGAGGCTGAGAATCTCGACTGATGCGCAGCCTCGGTAGCGGATTCGGGCCCTCGTCGCGGGCACGCAGCATAGGCTTGACATTTTCTTCGCCGGATCGCGAAGGCAGGAAGGGCAATCCACGATGAAAGCGATACTGGAAGCTTCCTTCGGCTGTCATTTCACGACCCATCTCTATCACCTTGGCTCTAGAAGCGTTTGGCCCAACCGATCCAGACCACATCTACATCGGCGACGACAGATTCAGTCGCCCCGGGCACAACGGCCGAAGGTCCGGCATACGTGCCGAAGAAATGGTGCGTGTACGCGAACTGGAACTCGTGGGTCGGCGTGTACCACCAATTGAAGCCGACGCTGGCCGTCGTCTTCGGGGTGGCCGAAAGCGTATTGATGCTCACCGAGCTGATGGACTGGTCGCCGGGAACTCTTCCATAGGCAAGCCCACCGCGAATGTTCACGCTCGGCGATACGGCGAACTCGGTCCCGAATCGGTAATTGGTCTGATTGCGCCAATTGAAACCGCTGCCATCTTTGCTTCCAAGCGGCGCACCTTGAGGATTCTGGAGCGAGTTCAGCAGGCTGTTGCCCAACGCTGGGACTCCATGAAAGTCGATGCGCTGGACATCCAGCGCCAGCAGCCAACGCTCGGTTGCGCGGAACGCCGCGCCGACGCTGTAATTCGCCGGCACATCGAAATGCCCGTCACCTGCGAACAGGCCGCGATAACGATCAAAGCGCTGCATGTAAATTTTGGTCGAATAGGCTGCGCCGAGCGTCAGGCTCGGCAGCACCTCGCCATACCAGCCGACGCGGACACCGAGGCCGAACGCATTGTCGTAGCCGCGGTTGCTGACATTGCCGGGATTCTGCGACAGCGGCTCAAAGGCCTGTAGGCCGTAGGCGCGGAAACGCTGATAAGCGATCAGCGGAGAGATTCCCAACGTGTTGCCCGGCGCGAACTGCCACGCTGCCGTCGGCGCGACGATGACCTGGGAAAGATCAACACCCACCTGACCGCAGCCGCTCAAGAAATTGGCCGGTTGACTGCCACAAGCTGCGGGGTTCTGGTTGCTCGACGGAACCCCGGTATCGCCGGGGTAAGCCGTATTGAGGGCACCGTTCGCGTACAGCGCTACCCCGAAGGCGTAGTTGTCGCCGAGTCGATGAGCAAATCCGCCCTGCGGAACGAAGAAGATGCTGTTGTCGCTAGTCGTGCCGAAATCAAGCGAAGGGTCTGGCCCGCCCTGACGTTCGACGCGCCGATAAAGCGCCGCGACGTTGGTGCCGAGATCGAGGCGGTTGCCAACCGCGAACAGCTTGCCGGGATTGGTCGAGGCGGCAAGACCATCCAGTCCGACCGCAGTGGCGGTGCCAGCCATTTGCGACGTGTAACCGCCGTAGAACGGAAGAAAATAGCCGCCACCGGCATGCGCGCCCATGCTGCTCAGCATTAGTGCACTTATCAGCGGAGCAACTGCTCGCTGACGTTTCGCTGCAACGACCTTCTTGCATACTTTCAGCATTGCCGTCTTGACTCCCCTGAGCTGCGTCTCATCGCGCGAGTGTGGAGACCCGCCTGTTTTTTTTGAGCTGCCGAAAGCAGCATAGAGCATTTTGGATCATATGATCTTTAATGACAAACTATAGTCCAACGCGACGATGTGATGCAGGAGGTGTGACCCGATGGCTCGACCCCGACAATTCGACGAACATGTGGCACTCGAAGTGGCGATGAACCGCTTCTGGGAGCGCGGTTACGAGCGCACCACGGTCCGGGATCTTTCCGACAAGATGGGCGTCACGCTCTCCAGCTTCTTCAACGCGTTTGGCGACAAGCGATCCGTTTTCGAGCGTGCGCTCCAGCTTTACGTTCTCGAGGTGGTCGGGTCGCTCACCGCGCACTTTGACGAGGACGCCCCACCGCTCACGATCTTGGAGCGCTTCTTCGCCGACCTGATCGGCAAGTCCTTGGAAGACCCGGACAACAGGGGCTGCCTGGTGGCCAACTCCGTCGTGGAAATAGGGCCGCACGATGCAGGTTTTCGCGAGGTCGTCGTGCAGGTGATGGCAAGGTTTGAAAAGTCTTTCGAGAAGCTGATTCGCCGAGGGCAGCGCGAGGGCACCGTCAACGCATCGCTGTCCCCAAAGGAGATGGCGAGCCTTCTTCTGGCCCTTATGGTGTCGCTGCGTGTGCTGGTTCGAGCGCGACCAGAGCGAGCACTGCTAGAGGGCGCGATTCGTCCGGTGTTCGTGCTACTCGCGCCGGCTACCAGCGGCGCGATGTCGCCATCGAAACTGCGGCGGAAGACCTCATCACCAGATTGAGTCGGATCGCCGACGGTGCGATGCCTCAGTCAAGTGCATCTGGCTCTCACAAACAGCCAACCGATGGCTCTTCCAGTGAATCATCAACACTCTTTGCCGGAGTGACGGAGTCACCATGTGATATGCCGAACACCGCGAGCGACAGCATCTGTAAGCGGTCACTCGCGATCGGCTGCTTCTGGCACGTATGAGACCTACGTCACAGTCGGCAGTCAGCCCGAAGCCGTCACAGAAGGGGCGGAACGAATATCCCGAAAGCAGACGTCTGACGTGCTCCGCGACCCATCGGAATTTTCCCGGCCGAGTCCTCCAATCGTCAGACACGATCGCGGGGGGAGGATCTGGTCGGCTCGCCGCAGTCCCGACTGTTCGCGATTACGTCGAAGGAAGTGTCTTTCGGTGTAAGGAGCAGTTACCTAGAACAGGCAGAAATGGCGGCCATGCGATGTGACGACGTCTTTAGTCGCTGTGCCGCTTGAAGCACCGCCGACGCGGCGAACTCGGCCGTCATGAACTGGTTAGCCGTGACCAGCGTTTCCGCATCGGCAAGCTCCGGGCGTCCCGACTTGTACGGCGGCTCCGGCGCATACTCGATCGTCAGCTCGATCAGCTTGCCCGCCGAATCACCGCTCCATTTCCCATGGTCCACCTCTGGTTTCATCACCACACCCAAACTCGGTGTCCGTGAAACCAGCAGCAGCCCAGTTATTTACTCCACGACTTGGACTTAATCAAAACCCAGAAAATCATCAAGTGTGAAACGATTACCAACGGTCCGTAGAACGTGAAGAGATACCAAAAGGTGCCGAGGTTGAAGCTCGGCACGCTCAACTGCACGAGGCTACGGCCTCCGTTTAGCGCGTCCACGAATCCCCACGTGTTGGCCACCCACACCAGAGGAGCTGCAAAACTCCATTTGCCCCGCAGAGCAACGATGGAAACCAATGCCAGCGCCGCTGCCAAGAGATCACCGTAAGCAGCACTGGAAAGAAAACCTACGGGAAGATTCGGATCGACGATACCCGGAACTAATAGTGTCATTCCCACATAGCGTGGAACCTGAACCCAGAGCAGCAGAACTAGAGCAGAACTATAAGAAAGTTTAGCGAGGTGCGGCCAGACGTACCACACCGCGACGAGTCCGAAGACGACAACGCTCGTAAGAAGCTGCATCCCAAATATTTGTGTCGAGTCCATTCTCGTGCTCCCTTAACGTCGGATTGCCGTAATGACAGCGGCGCGCCGGCTGGTGTGGTGCCACTGTTTTTCGGCCGTTTAGCCGGTCGGACTGCCCCGGTTCTGATCCGGATCAGGGGCGGCCCAGGAAGTCCATCTTGCCGATCTCGACGCCGTTATGGCGCAGGATGTTGTAGGCCGTCGTCGCATGGAACAGAAGATTGGGGATGACGAATCCCTGCACGTAGGTCAGGCCGGTGAAGTTGAGTTCGGCGGAAGGTGTCTTGATCACGATCGCGCGTTGCTCGGCGCCTTCGGTCTGCTCGGGCTTGACCGAGCCCACGAACGCCAGGGTCTTCTCGATACGCGTGAACAGCTCGCCGAACGTCTTCTCGGTGTCCTCGAACCGGGGTGCATCGATTCCGGCAAGGCGCGCCAGGCAGCCTTTCGAGGCATCGGTGGCAATCTGGATCTGGCTGGAAAAGGGCAGCATGTCCGGATACAGGCGGAAATTGATCAACGATGCCGGATCGATCTTCTTCGCGTCGGCGTGGGCAGCCCCTTTCTAAGTAACTGCACGAAGATTGGTCAGCACGCGCGTAATGATCGGCACGACGAAGGAATGCAGGTTTGCAGTGCTCATGTTGAGTAAATCCGGTTGGAAAGAGTGGGGAAACTTCCGATGGCCATCTTGCCGTTTCCTTGATCCGGCTTGGCGGGCGGCTAGTTACTTGCATTATGCAAGTAACAATATCTCACGATAGACTTCGAAAATGCAAGCGACTCCGAAATTCAGGCGCAAGCCAGAAGGGAATCCCGATCCCGCTATCCGGCGGTCGGACTGCCCGATCTCGTCGGTACTCGACCTGATCGGCGACAAGTGGAGCCTGCTGATCATCCGCGACCTGCTCATGGGTAAAAAGCGCTTCGGAGAATTCATGCAGAGCCCGGAAGCCATCACCAGCAGCATTCTCACGACGCGGCTGAAATGGCTGCAAACCTGCGAATTCGTCGAGGCCCATCAATACGAAACCAAGCCTCCCCGCTACGAATACCGGCTCACCGCCAAAGGCCAGTCCTTACGGCCGCTGATCCAGGAAGCCGCGCGCTGGGGCCACCGCTATCTGCCGAATACCTGGGAGCTGCCCGCCAGTTTCCTGGCTTGAGCCGATCCTGGCCGAGCGCGCGGTGAATCACCCAAACCGCGGCACGGGGACAATCCGCAGGTGAGCACCTATCGTGCTGCTGCTGCGAGCGCGAGGTAAGCAGCGGCTCGCGTGATGTCGACCAAGGTGACGCCTGTAGCGGACGCTCGTGACCGTCTGCTACTGGCACTTAAGCGACGACAAGAGCGAATCAGACAGCATCCTTCGCGCTCTGACCGCTGGCCACGATGCGGGGCAGTTCTCGGCATCGTGGCACGGTCAACCGCTGGGCAACCCGAGGCGGGGTCAAGCCCGTGCCGGCCTAGCCGGTGATAGTAAGGCGTCGAGCGGCATAGCCTTTGGTGCCGATCGTCGGCTTGCGATCAGGCTTGATGCCGCCGGAGGCGTTGCACGATTTCATGCAAGCAAGATTAATCAAGAATAAGTCGTCGTTTGAATTACTGAAGCCCTGAGAAAACTGCATAAATCAGCACGGTGTGAATGAGACCGCTGATTATTCGCCATCAATCGCCCGCAGCCGTCACGCAACCTTAGTTTGCCTGCCTTCAAGCCAAAATCCACGGCGCTGCTTCTCAACTCCGAGCCGTTTGCAGGCCTTGTGAACGGCGGCATCCGAAACACCGAACTCCTTGGCAACCTCGGCAATCGGCTTTGCTGAGATCAGCAACGTCAGCAACGTGGTGCTGGCTGCCACAGCTTTCCATTGGGCCCGCATCGAAGGGTCCTCTGGCTGGTGATCGGCGTGCTCTTTGGCACCTGCAGCGTGCAGGTTCAAAACCGCGCCGCCCTCAAGCGCGGCCAGTTCCAAGGCGAGTGACGCCGTCCTCAGATGCGTGTACCGCGCCAGCATCGCGTCTGTCTTGTGCCCGGTCACGGCCCGGATGCGCGCGTTGTCCCAGCCCGTGCGCTCGATCAGACGCGATGTTGCTTCGTGGCGAAGGTCATGAAAGCGCAGATCGAGCAGCCGTTCCGGCAGATCCGACAGCGCGATGCCCGCCGAAACTAGCTGTTGCGCCTCTGCGATTGCCGTTCGCTTGAGTCGCTGCCAGGCGCTTGAAATAGCCGTGGCACCGGCCCACACACAGCCTGAGGATTTGGGGCCCTGCTCGCGAACCAGCGAGCGCATGGCGAGCCCCAGAGGCACGGTGCGGGGACTGCCATTCTTTGAATCAGGAATCAGCGCCGTTCCGCGATCAAGATTGACGTGACGCCAATCCATTCGGGCTATTTCCGACTTACGCATCGCGGTGCCGACCGCGAACCGGATGATGCTGCCGATAGGGGTATGAGTCAGCGCTTCTACCGGATCGGCAAGCCGAAGGAGCAGTTCCTCTTCGTCCGCAGCCAGCCGGTGGTCTCTCCCCTTCGCCTCCTTCAGCCGCGTCGTGGGGCCGATCGGATTGACGAGCCCGACGCAGTGCATGCGCGACCGCGCGCGATTGAACGTGTTGCTGATGAGGGACAGTTCACGGTTGATCGTGCCGTTGGCGACCTCTTCCTCGCGCTCCTCGATGAATCCGAGGACATCGATCTCGTCAATCTCGTAAAGGCGTTTGCCCGTCAGTCCTGGAAAGTTCTCGATGAGGCGCTGGGTCTGCCGCGTCTGCTCGGCGTTGCTTTTCTGGTCCCCGCACATTGCAAGGCGGCGATTCAGCGCATCAGCCAGTGAGAGATTGCGGGCGTCGATTGTCTTCGTCAGCCGCCCCTTGTCTTCGCCACTTTTGACGCCTGCCAGCCACTGTTCGGCCAGCAAGCGCGTTTCAAAGGTCGTGTTCTCGCGCTCACGTCCGTGAGTGTGGCGCACGCAAAACTGGTGCGGCCCTCTCTCGATGATCGACCCGGTGTTCGGTCTTCCTCTCTTTGCCATTCGCCATCCCCTGTCTGTGGGGGACGGTATCCGTGTCGCTCGGAACCTGAATTTGGGCACAAATTTAGGCACAAAAATCCGAAACGGCTGCAGCGCTTAATTCGGCAGGCAAAAAAAAGCCCCTGTTTTCAGGGGCTTTTCCACCAATTTATGGTGGCCGAGGACGGAATCGAACCGCCGACACGGGGATTTTCAATCCCCTGCTCTACCGACTGAGCTACTCGGCCAACGTGCTGCTTGGATGCCCGCGTCTCAACGCGGAGCGCGATTAGACGCGACAGGGGTATCAGGCGTCAAGCACTTTCCGGCCCTGGCTGGGGCTGGCCGGCGGCGGCGCTCAGGCCTTTTTCGGCGGGATGTAGCTGGTCTTGGTCAGCTCGCCGCCGCCGAAGAAGAATTTCTCCAGTTCTGTCATCAGCAACTTGCGTGATTCCGATTCCGCCAGCGACAGGCGCATCTCGTTGATCAGCCGGGTCTGGTGCGCGATCCATTCGGCCCAGGCTTGTTTCGAGACTTGCTCGTAGATGCGCTGGCCGAGGTCGCCGGGGACTGGCGGACGCGGGAGGCCTTCGGCTTCGATGCCGAGTTTGATGCAGTGGACGGTTCGGGACACGGTTCGGTCGGAGTCGTAACGGTGGGGTAGCGGCGAGTCAGGAAGCTGAGCACTGGCGCCGGCAGGCCGGGCAGCGCGTCGCGGTGCATGGTAAGCCAGCGCTGCTCCGGTCGCTCATGAAGGGCGGTGGGCGGCGTGTCGATCAGCGCGCAGAGCAGCGGTGTCAGCTCCAGCTCGAAATGGGTAAAGGCGTGGCGGAAGGCTGGCAGGGTTTCCAGCGGTTCGACACTGATGCCGAAGCGTTCGCGCAGCAGCCCGTCGGCGGACTCGCCCTCGCCGGCCACGGGCAGCGACCACAGGCCGCCCCAGATGCCGGTCGGCGGACGGCGTTCGATCAGCACCGCGCCTTGCTCGTTCTCGACCAGTAACAAGGTCGCGCGGCGCAGTGGCCGCGCCTTCGCCGGCTTCGATGACGGGAAATCTTCGACTCGATCAGCGAGCCGAGCTGCACAGTCCGCCGCGACCGGGCAGCGCGTGCAAGCCGGTGCACGCACGGTGCACAACGTGGCGCCGAGATCCATGATCGCCTGCGTGTAATCAGCCAGGCGCGTCTGCGGCAGAAAGCGCTCGGAGACCAGCCAGAGCCTGGCGGCGACTTTCGGTTCGCCGGGCCAGCCGGGGATCGCCGCGTGGCGCGCCAGCACGCGCTTGACGTTGCCATCGAGAATCGCGTGCCGCGAGCCATAGGCCTGGGCGAGGATCGCGGCGGCGGTGGAGCGGCCGACGCCGGGTAGCGCCTGTGCCGCTTCGAGATCGTCCGGCAGCTCGCCGCGATGCAGGGAAGCCACCTGCTTGGCCGCAGCGTGCAGGTTGCGGGCGCGGGCGTAGTAACCAAGGCCGGCCCACAGCGCCAGCACTTCGTCGATATCGGCAGCGGCCAGCGCGTTGAAGTTCGGGAAGCGGGCGATGAAGCGCTCGAAGTACGGGATGACCGTCGCCACCTGGGTCTGCTGCAGCATCACTTCGGACAGCCAGACGCGATAGGCCGTACGCGGCGATTGCCAGGGCAAGCCGTGGCGGCCGTGGCGGTCGAACCAGGTGAGCAGGCGGCTGGCGAAATCCTCGTCAGCCGCTGCTGATATCGCTGCGCTCAAGGCGCTGGAGCGGGCGCCGGGGCCGGTGCGGGAGCCGGTTCAGCTGGCGGCTTCTTCTTGCCGAACAGCGAATTCAGGCCGTCCTGCAGCTTGCCCTTCAGCGCCGGATTGCCGTCGAGCTGGTTGCCGAGCTTCTTCTCGAGCTGGGTATCGATCTTCTCGCGCAGCTTGTCGCCCTTCTCGCCGACCAGTTTCTCGCGCAGGCCTTCGGTAGCCTTCTGCTGCAGCGCTGCGCGGATATCCAGCGCGTACTTCGGATTTTCGAAGGTGCCGGTCACCCGGATCGGAATGACGATGCCGGCGAGGTCGGGCATCTCCTTGCCGCCCTGGCCGCTGGCGGTGTTGACGATGGTCGGCTTGGCCGTGTAATCGATGGTTTCATGGGCGATGTCGACCTTGCCGGCGCCATCGACTCTGAACAGCGGGCTCTTGGCGTTCAGCGCATCGGACTGCAGAATGCCATTGGTGATCTTCGCGGCGGCGCTCAGCTCGGTGAAGTCGGTCTGCACCGGCGCGGTTTCGTTGAACTGCTGGCCTTTCAGCAGCGCATCACCCTTGCGCAGGATCTGGCCGAGGTTGAAGCCCTTGACCGCACCATTCAGGAAACTGAACGAGAGATCGCCGTTCAATGCCTGCTTGATCGCGCCAACGGTCTTGCCGCTGGCGGTCACGTCCATCGCGAAGTTGCCTTCGCCGGTCATCGATTCCTTGCCGGTGAAATCCTTCAACAGCGGGCCGGCGGAAATCGAGGTCAGCTTCAGCGATTCGACGTAACGCGGGGTGGCGCCCGGCGTGATCTTGGTGGTCGACGCAATGCTGCCGCCGTACAGCTGCGCACCCAGACCGATTTCCTTCGGCTGGCCCTTGGTCGCGTTCAGGCGGAACTGCACGTTGGCCATGCTGAGGTTCGACACCTTCAGCTTGCCGATGTCGATGGTGCCGTTCGCAGTGAAGCCATCGAGCGCATCGATGGGCAGCTCGGCGGCATTGGCTTTCACTTTCTCTTCCGGCGTCCGCGGCGCTTCCTTGACTGGCACGGCCGGTGTCGGCAGATAACGATCGGCGTCGATCGCATCGAGCTTCAGCGCAAACTCTGCCGCCTTCGAATCGAAGCTGGTCACGGCGCCAGAGCCGGTGAAAGTGCTCTGGTCGAGCTTCATGTTCAGATCGCTGATCCGCGCCGCCTTGGTGGTGGCGTCGAACTTCAGCCTCAAGGTCAGCGCTTTCAGCGTTTCCGGATCGGCGGTCTCGACCTTGATGTCGAGCAGCTTCATCAGCTCGCGCGGATTGAAGGTCTTGACCGACAGCGGGCCGACGAAACGCGGCGCATCGGTGTTCAGGCCGATGGCGTCGAGGGCGATGGTCGCATCGAGGCCGGCCGCCTTGAGATCGCCGCTGGCCAGCTTCAGCGTGCCCTTTTCGCCGTCGTAGATCGCGTCACCCGCGAAGGTCGCCGTCTGCTTGCCGCCGGGCACGGCCGCGCCGTCGGCATCGACCTTCACGGTCAGGCCCTGGGCGCGGACCAGCGGCTTGTCGTACTCGGCCGAGACCTGCACTGCGAGATCGGCATTGGCGTTGAGATCCTTCAGCGCCGCTTTCAGCTTGACGGTCAGCTTGTCGGTCAACGCGGTCTTCTTGCCGAGATCGGCAGAGACATTGCCCGCGAGATCGACATCGGCCGTGCCGTCCTTGGTCGTCGCCTTGACCTTGAGGCTGAGCTTGTCGGCTTTCGCCGTCTGCTTGTTCATGTCGGCGGACAGATTGCCGCTGAGATCGATATCGGCCTTCTGGTCCGGCATCGTTGCCAGCACCTTCAGGGCCAGCTTGTCGGCGCTGTAGGTCTTCGCCTTCAGGTCGTATTCCACGCGCGTCGACAGCTTGATGTCGGCCTTCGCGGCCGGCTGCTTCACCGTGGTGGAGAACGCCAGCTTGATGTCGAAGGGATCGCCGGGGCTGATCGAACCGGTTTCCAGCTCGAGGCCGGACACCGCGTAGGCCTGGCCGCTCTGCTTGTCGTCATAGCTGATGTCGGCACCCTTGATGGCGATGCCGCTGATGTCGATCGATTTGATGCCAGCGCCACCTCCGGACTTCTCTTCTTCGGGCTTGGCGGCGGTCTCGTCGGTCTTGGTCAGGTCATCCCAGTTGCTCTTGCCGGTGGCGTCCTTGGCCAGGTTCAGCTTCATGCCGGTGAGGCTGATCTTGCCGATGCGGATCTCGCGGCTCATCACCAGCGGCAGCAGGCGCACGCCGACATCGGCCTCGGCCACCACCAGCATCGGCGCGTCACCAAAACCGGCGGCATTGCTCAAGGAAACGTTCTTCACGTTGGCACCAAGCACCGGATAGAAGCCGAGCTTTATGTCGCCGAGCGCAAGGTCACGGCCGGTCGACTTCTTGGCGGCGGCGGTGATCTGGCTGCGGAAATCGTTCGGATCGAAGAACAGCGCGAAGGCCCCGACTGCGAGCACCACGAGCAGCAGCACGACGCCGATGACAGCAAACACGATCTTCAACAGCTTGCCCATGGGGAACTCCGATATGGGGATGACGACATTGCCGCCCGATTCGACCCTAGTCTAGCGAGGGCGGCCGGGCCTGAGGTGTTGTCGGCTTAGGACCGTCATGCCGGGCCGGGGTTCGGGGCCACGAACAGGTAAAATGCCCGCTTCCCGCTTTATCCCGGTGCATTCATGCCCGTTGCCGCTGCCCGTCCCCGTCGCAAATCCGCCGCCGCGATGCCGAAACTGGCCCCCAAGGTCGGCTTCGTGTCGCTGGGCTGCCCGAAGGCGCTGGTCGATTCCGAACGAATCCTGACCCAGCTGCGCGCCGAAGGTTATGAAACGGTCGGCAACTACGATGCGGCCGACGTGGTGATCGTCAAGACCTGCGGCTTCATCGATTCGGCGGTCGAAGAATCGCTGGACGCGATCGGCGACGCGATGGCCGAGAACGGCAAGGTCATCGTCACCGGCTGCCTCGGTGCGCGCCGCGGGCTGATCGAAGGCAAGTTCCCGGACCTGCTGTCGATCACTGGCCCGCAGGACTACAAGGGCGTGATGGACGCCGTGCATCTGGCGGTACCGCCGCAGCACGACCCGTTCATGGATCTGCTGCCGCCCCAAGGCATCAAGCTGACGCCGCGCCACTACGCCTACGTGAAGATCGCCGAGGGCTGCAATCACAAGTGCAGCTTCTGCATCATCCCGTCGATGCGCGGCAAGCTGCGCTCGCGGCCGGTCGATGAAGTGCTGATCGAGGCGCAGAAGCTGGCCCGCTCCGGCGTCCAGGAACTGCTGGTGATCTCGCAGGACACCAGCGCCTACGGCCTCGATCTCAAGTACGCCAAGCGCACGTTCCGCGAGCGCGAATACGAGACGCGGATGCTCGATCTCTGCCGCGGCCTCGCCAATCTCGATGCGCCTCACAAGCCCTGGGTGCGCCTGCACTACGTCTATCCGTATCCGCACGTCGATGCCGTCATCGAACTGATGGCCGAAGGCCTGGTGCTGCCCTATCTCGACGTGCCGTTCCAGCATGCCGCCACCAGCGTGCTGAAGCGCATGAAGCGCCCGGCGGCCGCCGAAAACACCTTGCGCCGGCTCGAAGCCTGGCGCGCGATTGCGCCGGACATCACCGTGCGGTCGACCTTCATCGTCGGCTTCCCCGGCGAGACCGAAGCCGAGTTCCAGACGCTGCTCGACTGGCTCGATGAAGCGCAACTGGACAGAGTCGGTGCGTTCACTTACTCGCCGGTCGATGGCGCCACCGCCAACGCGCTGCCGGGTGCGGTGCCGCAGGAAGTCATGGACGAGCGCCTCGAACGCTTCATGACTCGCCAGGCCGGCATCAGCGCCGCCAAGCTGCAGAAGAAGATCGGCAGGACCATCGAAGTGCTGATCGACGAAGTCGGCCCCGACGGCGTCATCGCCCGCAGCCAGGCGGACGCACCGGAAGTCGATGGCCGGGTAATCCTGAACACTGTGCCGAAGCTGCGGCCAGGCATGCGAGTGATGGCCAAGGTCACCTCGGCCGACACCCACGATCTGTACGCCACCATCGTCTAGCCCTCGACCTCATGGATCGCTGGCTGAAGCCGCTGACGTCCTGGGGCCTGCTGCTGGTCAGCCTGGTCGCGTTCGGTTTCGTCAGCGCGATCTACTTCGTGTTCTGCTGGCTGGTGTCCGGCCTGATCGACCGCACGATCACCCGCAAGGAGCGCGAGGAAAGCTATCAGCGCGAAGGCCTGCCGGAAGAAGAAATCGATGCGCTGATGCTGCCGCGTGATCGCACCGCCCGCCTGCTGCGTGCCGCGTTCTCGTTCGGCGCGGCGGCTGCGATGCATTACATCGGCTGAGCTTCTGATCGTGCGTCTGAACAAATTCATCGCCGAAACCGGCATCAGCTCGCGCCGCGAAGCCGACGGCTGGATCGAAGCTGGCCGCGTCTCGGTCAATGGCGTGGTCGCGACCCTCGGCACCCAGGTCAACGATGGCGACACCGTGGCCGTCGACGGCAAGCCGATCGGTGCGGCATCCAGCCATGTCTACATCGCGATGAACAAGCCGGTCGGCATCACTTGCACCACCGAGCGCCACGTCGCTGGCAACATCGTCGATTTCATCAAGCACCGAGAGCGCATCTTCCCGATCGGCCGGCTCGACAAGGATTCCGACGGCCTGATCCTGCTGACCAACAACGGCGACATCGTCAACGAAATCCTGCGCTCGGAAAACAATCACGAGAAGGAATACCGGGTGACGGTGAACCGCGCGGTGACGCCGAGCTTCATCACCGCGATGAGCCGCGGCGTGTTCCTCACCGAACTCGAAGAACGCACCAAGCCCTGCAAGATCGAAGGCTTAAGCGAATTCAGCTTCAAGATCACGCTGACCCAGGGCCTGAACCGGCAGATCCGCCGCATGTGCGCCGCTTTCGACTACAAGGTGGTGCGCCTGCAGCGCGTGCGGATCATCAACGTGCGGCTCGGCAATCTGAAAGTCGGCGCCTGGCGGGATCTGACGCCGGACGAACTGAAAGGGCTGCTGCCCGAGCGCAAGGTCTGGTGACCATCACCACCGACGACGTGCTGGTGCTCGGCGCCGGCGCCGCCGGCCTGTTCTGCGCGTTCACCGCCGGCCAGCGTGGCAAGCGCGTTCGTGTCATCGAGCACGCCAACAAGGTCGGCAAGAAGATCCTGATGTCCGGTGGCGGGCGCTGCAATTTCACCAACACCGGTACCACGGCGGCGAACTACCTGTCGGCCAATCCGCACTTCTGCAAATCGGCCCTCGCCCGCTACACGCCCTGGGATTTCATCGCGCTGGTCGACAAGCACGGCATCAAGTACCACGAGAAGGAACTCGGCCAGCTGTTCTGCGACGAGTCCTCGAAGCTGATTCTGCGCATGCTGCTCGACGAATGCCGCGATGCGAATGTGGTGATCGAGACCGACTGCACGATCAGTGCCGTGCAGCAGCGCAATGGCGTCTATGAGGTCATCACCACGCACGGCGTCTACTCGGCGCCTTCGATCGTCGTCGCCACCGGCGGCCTGTCGATCCCGGCCATGGGCGCCACCGGCTTCGGCTATCAGCTCGCCAAACAGTTCGGCCACGAAGTGCTGCCGACGCGCGCCGGCCTGGTGCCGCTGACCTTGTCGGGTAAGCCGCTCGAGGATTACGCCGATCTGTCCGGCGTTGCCTTGCCGGTCGAAGTCTCGGCCGAGGACACGAGCTTTCGCGGCGCGCTGCTGCTGACGCATCGCGGCCTCAGCGGCCCGGCGATCCTGCAGATTTCCTCGTACTGGCAGCCGGGACAGCCGCTGTCGCTGAATCTGCTGCCGCTTGAGGAAGCAGAAACCTGGCTCGCCGCGCAACAAGCCGAGCGCCCGGCCAGCGAGCTGAAGACGGTGCTGTCTGAAGCACTACCGAAGCGCTTCGCGCAGCGCCTCTGCGAACGCTGGATCGCCAACAAGCCGCTGCGCCAGTACCGTGCGGCCGAACTGAAAGCGATCGCTGCGCAACTGAGCGAATGGCCGATCACCGCCAGCGGCACCGAAGGCTATCGCACCGCCGAAGTGACCCTGGGCGGTGTCGATACCAACGGTCTGTCATCGAGCACGATGATGTCCAAGCACCAGCCCGGCCTGTACTTCATCGGCGAAGTGGTCGATGTCACCGGCTGGCTCGGCGGCTACAACTTCCAATGGGCCTGGGCGTCCGGCCATGCAGCCGGCCTTGCGGTCTGAGCTACCCTTTCGTATCTAAGACAAGTGGAACACCGATGAACCCCTGCCTCGCCGATCTGGTCAGCCTGCTCGATCTGGAACCCCTGGAAGTCAACCTGTTCCGGGGCCAGTCCCGCCATCTCGGCGGCCGCAGCGTCTACGGCGGCCAGGTGGTCAGCCAGGCGCTGGTGGCGGCGACGCGCACCGTCGAAAACCAGCTGCCGCATTCGCTGCACGCCTATTTCCTGCGTCCGGGCGACATGGACGCGGCGATCGTCTACGAAGTCGATCGCGTCCGTGACGGCCGCAGCTTCACCACGCGCCGCGTGCAGGCGATCCAGCACGGCCAGCCGATCCTGACCTTGATGGCCTCGTTCCAGCGCGCCGAGGAGGGCTTCGAGCATCAGGTCGACATGCCCGAGGTGCCGACGCCGGAATCGCTGGCCAGCCAGCTGGAACTGCGCAAGCAGTGGCTGGCGGACGAGGTGGCACGCAATCCGGATTTCCCCGAGCGCCTGCGCATCGCCTTCACCAACGAGCAGGCCTTCGAGTTCGCCTGGGTGGCGCCGATGGACCCGTTCCAGCCGGAGAAGCGGGCGCCGCAGCAGGGCATCTGGTTCCGCGCCGCCGGCAAGCTGCCGGACGATCCGATGCTGCATCGCTGCGTGCTCGCCTACGCCTCTGATTTCAACCTGGCCTCGACCGCGCTGCTGCCGCACGGCCGCAGCTGGTTTTCCAGCGACATGATCGTCGCCTCGATCGACCACGCGCTGTGGTTCCATCGCGACGTGCGTGCCGACGACTGGCTGCTGTACGCGATGGATTCGCCCAGCGCGCAATCGGTGCGCGGCATGTCGCGCGGGTTGATCTATGACCGCAGTGGACGGCTGGTGGCGAGTGCGGCGCAGGAGTGTTTGATGCGGCAGATCACGCGCTGATTGCGACCGGCGTTTTGCTGAAACGACTCGTCCCTGCTCATGGCACGCCCCCGCCTATCCACCGAAGCTGCTGACGGCATCCGCGCCGACATCTGCGCGGCCGCGGCGGCGCTCTATGAGCGTGATGGCTACGATGCCGTGACCCTGCGGGCGATCGCGGCGGCGATGGGTCGCAGCCAGGCGCTGCCGTATCGCTATTTCAAGAACAAGGAACACATCTTCGCGGCACTGCGCGCAGTGTGGTTCGACCGTCTGACCGAGTTGATGGCCGACGCGATCGAGGGTCTGGAATCGCCGCTGCTGAAGCTGCACGCGATTGCGCGCACCGTCATCGCCTTCGCGCAGTCGCAGCCTTCCGAGTACCGGCTGATGTTCTCGCTTAGTCAGCCGGACCCAACCGATTTTCCCGAGCTGCACACGGCGCGGCTGCGCACGATGGCCACGGTGCAGACCACATATCAGGAAGCCGTCGATGCCCGACTGATTCCCGGCGACGGGGCGACTGGCGCACACCTCACCTGGGCGGCGCTCCACGGTTTGCTGAGCCTGCATCTGGCTGGCCAGTTGACCGTCGGCCGCAGCCTGGAGGAACTGATCCAGCCGATGCTCGACACGCTGTTCGGGCCACGCCTGCTCGCCGTCGTGGAAGCCTCGGCCAGGAAGCGCAGAAGCGGCGGTTAGTGCTGGGGTTCAGTGGCCCCAAGCGAAACCGTCATGCCCGCGAAGGCGGGCATCCAGTTTTGGCCATAGCGCGCCGCATCGGAACTGGATTCCCGCCTGCGCGGGAATGACGATTTTTTGTTTTTAACCCTGATCACCGAACACCGGCCGCTGACCTCGGCCGTCAGGCGTAAGCCGCAGTCGCCGCCAGCATCCGCGCCTTCGCCGCGCGGTACTCGGCTTCGAGCTGGTTGACCACTTCGGCAGTCGGCTTGATCGAGTCGATCAGGCCAACGCCCTGGCCGGCGCCCCAGATGTCCTTCCAGGCCTTGGCGGTACTGCTGTCGGCTTCGGCACCACCACTACCAAGATTCATCTTGCTGGCGTCGGCGTGCGGAAGATTGTCCGGGTCCATGCCGGCAAGGACGATGCTCTTCTTCAGGTAGTTGCCGTGCACGCCCGAGAAATACGGCGTGTAGACGATGTCGCCAGCGCCGGATTCGACGATCGCCTGGCGATAGCCATCACTGACATTCGCTTCCGGCGTGGCCAGCCAGCGGGTGCCGATGTAGGCGATGTCCGCCCCCATCGCCTGCGCGCTGAGAATGGCATCGCCGCTGGCGATCGAGCCGGACAGGATGATCGGGCCCTTGTAGAACTTGCGGATCTCGCCGACCAGCGCGAACGGCGACAAGGTGCCGGCATGGCCGCCGGCACCGGCGCAGACCAGGATCAGGCCGTCGACGCCGGCTTCCAGCGCTTTCTGCGCGTGGCGCACGCTGATCACATCGTGGAACACCAGGCCGCCGTAGCTGTGCACGGCCGGCACGATGGCGTCCGGTGCGCGCAGGGAGGTGATGATGATCGGCACCTTGTGCTCGACGCAGGTCGCCATGTCGGCTTCGAGGCGATCGTTCGACTTGTGGACGATCTGGTTGACGGCGAACGGCGCCGCCTTCTTGCCCGGATTGGCCGCTTCAAACGCCGCCAGCGCGGTTTCGATCTCGACCAGCCACTCGCCGAGCCGCGACTGCGGCCGCGCGTTCAGCGCCGGGAACGAGCCAACCAGGCCGGCCTTGCACTGCTCGATGACCAGGCGCGGGTTCGAGGCGATGAACATCGGCGAACAGATCACCGGCAGACGCAGGTTTTGCAGCACGGCAGGCAGGGCCAAGGGGAATCTCCGGTTGCTTGTGAGGGCTGAATGGATCGGGCGCGATTCTGCGGGCAGAACAGGGCGCCGGAAAGGAAAATCTTCATAGCCAGTGGACAGGGCGCAAATATTTGTGCACGATTGTTCACATAACCAACCGGGTCGCCATCATGTCCGCAAGCACCGAGGAATCATCGCGCCAGTTGCGCGGCGCCATCGCCTTACTTAAGGCTGGCATCGATCGCGGCAGCGCCCGTATCGAGGAAACCCATCTGGCGATCGCCGACAAACCGTTCCGCGTGCTCGCTTTCGTGCCGGTGGTGGCGCAGTTCAGCGGCGTCGTCCGGCAGTTCCACGATGGCATCACGAAAGGCGTGCACCTCGGCGTTCGCGGCCTGAGCGCTGTCGGCTGCGACGCGGCGATCCGCGTGCTCGACCAGCTTCAGGACGAGCCGGGACGGACGCGCTGGTGAATCGCCTGCAAGCGGTCGTCAG
Organism: uncultured Nevskia sp.; assembly: GCF_903885465.1. GTDB lineage: Bacteria > Pseudomonadota > Gammaproteobacteria > Nevskiales > Nevskiaceae > Nevskia. The sequence continues at coordinate 30,976 of NZ_CAISIQ010000288.1, read as the reverse complement.
CGCCACCAATGGCGTGTTCGGCGATTTCCTCGCCAAGAGCGGCAATGGCCTGGCGACCACTTTCGGCTTCCGTGATCGCCAGGGCTGTCTGCTGTCGCTGACTCGCGCTGCGCTCGCCGCCGAGCACCCGGACGCCAGCGGTGACATCGCGGTGTTCCTGCATGGCCTGTGCTGCGACGAGCACATCTGGTTGACCTACGCCGACGAGAACGGTGGCGATACCTACGCCTCGAAGCTGCAGCGCGAGCATCGCTACACGCCGGTGTTCCTGCGCTACAACAGCGGCCGGCACATCTCCGAGAACGGCGAGGATTTCGCCGCCGCCCTCGAAACCCTGCTCGCGAACTGGCCAGTGAAAGTGCGCAGAGTGGCGCTGATCGGTCATAGCATGGGCGGGCTGATCGCCCGCAGTGCAGCGCATCAGGCGCTCGAACAAGGCCTGCAGTGGCCGGAGAAGATCACTCATCTGGTCTGCCTCGGCAGCCCGCATCACGGCGCGCCGCTGGAACGCTTCGGCCATCTGGCGACCAGCCTGCTCGGCATGCTCGACATCACCCGGCCGCTGGCGACGGCGATCAACGCCCGCTCGGCCGGCATCAAGGATCTGCGCCACGGCAGCCTGCGTCACGACGACTGGCGCGACCACGATCAGGACCTGATCGGCCACGACACCCGTCTGCCGGTGCTGCGCCTGCCGAAGGCGCGTCTGCATTTCATCGGCGCGATGCTCGGCGACGGCCCGCTGCATCCACGCACGCGCTGGATCGGCGATGGTCTGGTGCTGCACGACAGCGCCAGCGGCCACCATCTGAACGAAACGCTGAAAGTGCCGTTCATCGATGGCGATGGTTTGATGCTGCCGAGCCTGCATCATCTGCGGCTGGTCAATCATCCCGATGTCTACCCACATCTATTGCGCTGGCTGAAGTAGGGCGGCCCATGGCCGCCGGCGCACCTCGACGACATGCGCACACGGCGGGCGTGGCCCGCCCTACAGAAGCGGCCTGATCCGCTGAACTCACTACCATCCGGCATCGCCACCAAGAGACCCAAGCCTGTGCTGATCCTGAAAGCCTTCCTGCTGCTGCTCGCGCTGACCATCGCCGTCTATGTCGGCCTGTACTTCCTGGCGCCGAAAAAGATTGCCGATACCGCGATGAGCCTGGAGCGGATGCGCGCCGGCCTGCAGCGTTCGGAAATGAACATCGACGGCTTCCACATCGTCTACCTGGAAGGTGGTCCGCAGAGCGCGCCACCGCTGCTGCTGCTGCATGGCATCGGCGCCGACAAGGACAACTGGACCCGTGTCGCCGCCACGCTGACCAAGCGCTACCGCGTCTACGCGATCGACCTGCCCGGCTTCGGCGAAAGCTCGAAACCGGCCGATGCTCGCTACCGGATCAGTGATCAGGTGGCGCGCGTGGCGCTGGTCGCCAGCAAGCTCGGTCTGACGCGTTTTCACCTGGGCGGCAACTCGATGGGCGGCTGGATTTCGGCGGCTTATGCAATCGCCCATCCGGAAGCCGTGCAAAGCCTGTGGCTGCTCGATCCGGCCGGAGTCTTCAGCGCCGAGGAATCGGAAATGACCAAGCTGATGGCGGCGGGCATGCCGCCACCGCTGTTCGCGCGCAGTGCCCAGGATTTCGGCCGGCTGATGCAATTCGTGATGCAGAAGCCGCCGTTCATTCCGGCGCCGGTGCGGCAAGTGCTGATCGATCGGCAGATCGCCAACTACGCGCTCAACGAAACCATCTTCGGCGAGATTCGCGAGCAGTCCGGCGCGCTCGACGCCACGCTGGCCGCGATGAATCCGCCGCTGGCGACGCCGACCCTGATCGTCTGGGGCGACAAGGATCGCGTGCTGCATCCCTCGGGTGCTGCGATCCTGCATCGCCTGCTGCCGAACTCGCAGGTGCTGATGATGGCCGGCATCGGCCATCTGCCGATGCTCGAAGCGCCGGGCCGGGCGGCGCAGGACTACCTCGCCTTCCGCGCCGGCCTGCCTGACTAATGCAGCGTCGTACTCGCCATCCGCTCGATGCCACCACGGTAGTAATCGAAGCGGACCGCCAGCTGCGCGAACACCGGCTTCAGCCCGAAGGTATCGGCCAATTCGTGCTTCGCCGCTGAAGCGAAGTGCGAGCGGCTCATGTTGCAGTAGTAGTCCAGGCCCAGCGGCCGGTTGAAATAGCGGCGGCGATGCTCGATCCACGGCGCGCACCAGCCGGCCAGGAACAGCGCGTAGTTGCCGATCTGCGACAGCACCAGGAAGCGCCGCTCGTGGCCGGCGTTCTGGGCTTCGTGCATCAGATCGACGAGATAGTCGTAGTCCTGCGTCTCGCCTGCCTGCACGCGGTGCAGACGCTCGTTGCTCGAAAACAACGCCAGCAGATTCGACAGATAGTGAATGGTCCGGCGCTCGCCGGAATCACGGCGGCCGGCCAGCGCCCGGCGTAGCATCACGTTGAAGTAGAGCTTCGGCGAGACATCGACCCAGGCCGAGGCCGGATCGAGCATCGCGTCCTGCACGTAGCGGCTTTCGAGCAGGGATTCCAAGGTGCTCGGCTGTTCGATGACCCGACGCGCCGCTTCCACGGCATCGGTTCCCGGCACCGGGAAATGCTCGAACAGGAACAGCAGATCCTTCTGTTCCAGCGCGGTGGCACCAAACTGCGCAAAGTCGGGCGATTGCATGACGACCTCCGAGAGCGGTTGAGCTACCCGAGAGACTATGCACATCCCATGCCGCTGCGCCGTCAAAAATTCCTGTTAGCACAGTGACTTGGCGGCTGCTAACGAATGCCGCCAGCGATCGGCCTGGCACTACCGCTGGCTCGGTCGTCGGTTCAAGGAATCCGAAGTTCGGCGAGCACCGGACGAATCCGCTCGCGCAACTGGAAGAAGCCCTTGTCGGCATGCGGCCAGAACGCCGTATCCCAGGCGCGACGCAACTGCACCAGGCTGATACCCCGCGCGCGCAGATCGCGCGTCAGCAGACCGAGCGCGCCGGCCGCCGGGCCAACCGGCGCATAGGCGGTGACCACCTGCTCGATACCGTGCTCGGCCAGCCAGTGTTGGCGATCAGCGGTCAGCACTCGTTGTGCCGGCTGGCGGTAATGCGCGCTGGCGCGGCTCAGCCCATCGGCGAGTGCTGCCTCGGTGTAGACGATCACCGAGTCGCTGACCGGCAGCCAGGAGCGACGCACCGGCGACACATCGCCCGCGATCGCGACCACATCGAGACCCTCGACGTCCGGCCAGGACTCGGCGCAGAGATCGTCCTCGTGCAGCCACAGCGCCGTGCGCTTGCGCGGGTTCGGCAGCGGCAGTTCGCCGAGCTTCCCTGCCGCTGGAATCTCGTCGGCCTTCAGCGGGCTGGCGTCTTCCTTGAGCTGGCCTTTCGGTGACCAGCGATCCGCCGTGTACTGCTGGATGTTCTCGGCGCGCGCCAGGTAATGCTTGCCCTGGGTCTGCAGCCCTGCGACCCAGCGCCAGCTCAGCGTGTTCGAGGCGGGATCGCCGTCGAGCAGATGGCGGTAAAAGAAGTCCGCGCCGAGCTGCCACGGCAGGTTCAGGGTGAAGATCCAGATCGACGCGAACCACATGCGCGCGTGGTTGTGCAGATAGCCGGTGGCGCGCAGCTCCTGCGCCCAGGCGTCGAAGCAGGCGATGCCGCTGTGGCCATCGATGGCTGCCTGATAACGCTTGCGCAGCGGTCTATCCAATCCGGAACCATCGCTGATCTTGCCGACCAGGTCTTCGAGCTGGCTCTGATAATCGCGCCAGACCTTCGGCCGCAGTTCCAGCCAGCCTTTCCAGTACGTGCGCCAGCAGACTTCCTGGATGAACTTCTCGGCGGCCGGAAACGAATGACTGCCGAGCACGGCGCGGACAACTTCGTCCTCGGTGATCAGGCGATGACGCAGCGCTGGCGACAACAGCGACACATTGTCGCGCTGGGCGGGGCCAAGATCGCTGTTGCGCTCGTTCGCGTAGTGGCTGGCTGTGTTGGGCAGAAACTCGGCAAGCCGCGCGAGCGCGGCGGCGCGAGTCGGGATGAAGGCAGTCATCGTGGATGGAGGGCGAGAAGATCGGGCGCCGACGCTGCGTGATCGCCGCAGCGGATGCAAGCGTTGTAGGTCGGGCCTTGCCCGACGGCGCTACGGCCAGCAGCGTCGGGCGAGGCCCGACCTACAGAGAACGCGGTGGGCTCAAGCTCGCAGCACCAGCCATGACAGAATCCCCGCCGCACCAGCTTCCGAAGCAAGCCCGATGACCGCAACGACCACCTCCGATACCACCCCGCCACGCCGCAAGCTGTCCGCCCTCGCCGGCCTGCTACCGTTCCTGGCGCCGTACCGCGGCCGGCTGATCATGGCGACGGTGACGCTGATTCTCAGCTCCGGCGCGATGCTGATGGTGCCGCTGGCGTTCCGCGATCTGATCGACAAGGGCTTCGTCGCCAACGCCGCTGCCGACAGCCACATCAACAGCCATTTCGCCGCACTCGGCCTGCTCGCCATCTTCTGGGCGATGGCTACTGCCGGGCGCTTCTACTTCGTCAGCTGGATCGGCGAGCGGGTCACTGCCGATCTGCGCAGCGCGGTCTATCGGCGGATGCTGGCGCAGTCGCCGGAGTTCTTCGAAACCACGCGCACCGGCGAAGTGCTGTCTCGGCTGACCGGCGACACCACTCTGGTGCAGACCGTGGTCGGCTCCTCGGTATCGATGGGCCTGCGCAGCCTGCTGCAGTTCATCGGCGGCATGGTGATGCTCGGCGTCACCAGCCCGCGCCTGTTCGTGATCACCGTGGTGCTGCTCGCCGTGGTCGTGGTGCCGCTGGTGCTGATCGGCCGCGGCGTGCGCCGGATGTCCCGCGATGCCCAGGATCGCCTTGCCGATACCTCGGCAGTCGCCGGTGAAATCCTCAACGCGATTCCCACCGTGCAGGCCTTCACCCAGGAAGGCCGCGAATCGGCGCGCTACGACCGCAGCGTCGACGACAGCTTCAAGTCGGCGATCCGCCGCGCCCGGCTGCGCGCGCTGATGACCGCATCGGTGATCGCCGGCGTGTTCGGCGCCATCGTCTTCGTGCTCTGGCTTGGCGCCCACGCGGTGATCTCCGGCACCATGAGCGCCGGCCAGCTCGCCTCATTCGTGCTCTATGCGGTGCTGACCGCTGGCGGTGTCGGCGTGATCGCCGAAGTCTGGGGCGACGTGCTGCGCGCAGCCGGCGCCACCGAACGCCTGATCGAACTGCTGCACGCCGAAAGCCGCATCCAGCCGCCGGCCAATCCCAAGCCGCTGCCGCAGACCCGGCAGGCACGGATCGAATTCCAGAATGTGCATTTCCACTATCCGTCCCGGCCCGATACGGCCTCGCTCGACGGCCTGACGCTCGACATTCGCGAAGGCGAAACCGTGGCGCTGGTCGGCCCCAGCGGCGCCGGCAAGACGACGATCTTCCAACTGCTGCTGCGCTACTACGATGTCGATTCCGGTGCCGGCGGCATCCGCTTCAACGGCATCGATCTGCGCGATCTCGATCCCGCCGAGCTGCGCGCCCAGATCGGCATCGTGCCGCAGGACGCGGTGATCTTTTCCGCCGATGCCAGCGCCAACATCCGCTACGGCAACGCCGAAGCGACCGACGAGCAGGTGCAGCAAGCGGCGCGCACGGCGCGGGCCGACGAGTTCCTCGATCGCCTGCCCGACGGTTACAAGACCTTCCTCGGCGAGCGTGGCGTGCGCTTGTCCGGCGGTCAGCGCCAGCGTCTGGCGATTGCCCGCGCGATCCTCAAGAATCCGCCGCTGCTGCTGCTCGACGAAGCTACCAGCGCACTCGATGCCGAAAGCGAAGCCTTCGTGCAGCGCGGCCTCGAAGCGGCGATGGTCGGCCGCACGACCCTGATCATTGCCCACCGCCTGGCCACGGTGCAGCGCGCCGATCGCATCGTCGTGCTCGAAGCCGGCAAGATCGTCGAGATCGGCACGCCGGCCGAGCTGCTGCACAGCGGCGGCCTGTACGCGCGGCTGGCCAGCCTGCAGCTGATGGCCTGAGCCCCCGAGATATCAGCGGCGCGCGGCATACTCGGCCGATGACCCAGCCGCTGCATCTCGATCCGATTCCGTTCATCACCCTGCCGAACTGGGTCAAGGCGGCGTCGCAGTGCGGCTTCAACATCGAGCCGGTGTTTCGCGAAGTCGGCATCGAGATGGACCTGATCCATCTGGAAAGCGCAACGGTCAGCGCGCCGATGCTGCAGCAGGTGATGAACGCCTGCGTGGCGCGCACCCGCGATTCGCCGCTGCATTTCCCGTTCGTGCTCGGCGAGACTTTCGCGTTCGATTATCTGCCGGACATCGACACCTACCTCACCACCAGTCCGACCCTGCGCGACGGCCTGCGGGTGTTCGACTGGGTGCGCGAGCTGATCAATCCGATGATCCAGGTGCAGCTCGAGGATGCCGGCGACGAAGCGCATCTGGTGCTGAAGCTCGCCGCCGGCGTGGAGCCGCCGCCGAATCCCTATTTCAGCGAAACCACCTTCGCCTCGATCGTCAAATTCGGCCGGCGCCTGCTCGGCCCGTCGGCGCCGTTCCTGCGGCTGTGTTTCCGCCATGCGCGCCCGGCGCACGGCGATGCCTACGAAGCCTATTTCCGCGTGCCGGTGCTGTTCGATCAGCCCGAACATCTGCTGGCCTTCGACCGCGTGCTGCTCGATCGCCCGCTCGAAGGCGCATTCCCGGCGCTGCACAAGCAGGCCGAGTATCGGGTCGAGCAGCGGCTCGCGAAGCTGCCGGCCAAGCCGGGTCCCAACACAGGGCTTGTCGCCGCGATCGAGCAGGCTTTCGAGGCGCAGCCGGCCTTGCTCGGACAAGGCGTGGAGCGGATGGCCGCGGCACTCGGCCTGCATCAACGAACCATGCAGCGGCGCCTGCAGGACGAGGATCAGCGCTACGCCGATGTCCAGGATCGTGCCCGCTTCAAGTTGGCGGCGAAGTGGCTGCAGGACACCACGCAGGATCTGGAAACGATCAGCGAGCGGCTCGGCTTTTCCGATCGCCGCAGTTTCACGCGGGCGTTCACCCGCTGGTCCGGGCTGTCGCCGAGCGCGTTCCGGGGCCGGCAAGGCAGCGAGAGCTAAGCACTGTCGCGAAATGTTCCCTCGGGTCGCGGCCGGTCATATCCCGCCCCGCCGGCGACGCCTAGAGTCCGATCACGAATTTCGTGAAAGGCGCAGCCCCATGAAGCAGACCACCACCGCATCCGGCTACCCGATCGTGCCGCGCACCGAGGTCGACTTCGATCTCGACGGCGACATTCCACGCTACTGGTTCGGCGGCGATGCCTTCAAGTCGCGCTTCTTCGATGCGATGTCGACACTGTTTCCCGAAGGCGAAAAGTTTTTCATCACCTGCGTGCGCGACTACAAGGACGAGATCGTCGATCCGGAGCTGCAGCAGCAAGTGAAGGACTTCATGCGCCAGGAAGCGCAGCACGGCAGAGTGCACAAGCAGTTCAACGATCGCCTGCAAGCGCAGGGCGTGCGGGTCGACAACATCGAGGCCAACACGCGGAAGATCCTGGCCCGCATCCGCGAAGTAATGCCGGCTTCTTTCACCCTGGCGCAGACCGCCGCTGCCGAGCATCTGACCTCGATCATGGCGCACAGCTTCTTCGATCGGCCGGACGTGTTTGCCGAGGCTGATCCGCGCATCCGCGCGATGTACATCTGGCACGGTGTCGAAGAGATCGAGCACAAAGCCGTAGCCTTCGACGTGCTGAAGAACGTCGCCAAGGCCGGCTATTTCACCCGCGCCGGAGTGATGCTCTACACCTCGGTGATGTTCCCGCTGCATGTGTTCCTGATCCTCCGTCACATGCTGATCGTCGATGGCTACAGCTTCTGGCAGCGCGCTGGCCTGTGGGCGCGCGGCCTGCGCTGGCTGTACGGCTGGAACGGCCTGTTCCGTCCGCTGATGGGCCATTACCTCGCCTACTACAAGCCCGGCTTCCATCCCTGGCAGGACGGCGGCATGGGCGCCTACGAGCGCTGGCGCGTCGCCTATGCGCAGAACGGCGGCAACGCGGTGGCGGCCGGCAATGAGGCTTACGCCGGGGCGGCTTGAGCTGTCGATAGTCCGGCCCCATCGATCGAGGTCCGCAAACACTAGAATCCAGCCGAGATCCCTCTAGATAAACATCCGCATGCGCGGTCCCGTCCTGCTGTTCTTGTTGCTGTGCTGCCTGCCTGTGCAGTCGCTGCTCGCACAGGACCGCGAAGCCCTGCCGGCAAGCTTGTTCTCGTGGACCGGCCAGCCTGCACCGCTGGGTCCGTTGGGCGGCATCAATACTGATCGGCCGGACTTCACGGACGCCAGCACTACCGTCAGGCTGGGTGTGCTTCAACTGGAAACGGGCTACACCTTCACGAAATCCAGCGGCACCGAAAGCCATAGCTGGGGCGAGCCGATGATTCGCTATGGCGTGCTAGCCAACTGGATCGAATTGCGAATGGCCGTGGCACCGGTCACCGAACGATCGACATCGACCCGATCCGGAATCGAAGACCTGTCTCTGGGCGTCAAGCTGAGCTTGATGCAGCAGGACGGGTTGCTGCCGGGCCTCGCCGTGGTGCCGCAGATGACCGTACCCACCGGCTCGGCGAAATTTTCCGCCGACAGAGTCCTGCCCGGCATCAATCTGCTTTACGGCTGGGACCTGAACGACGCGCTGTCGATGGACGCCAGCACCCACCTCAATCTCGCGGTCGACGACGACGCGCACAGCTACACGGAATGGGCCCAATCGCTCAGCATCGACTGGTCGCTGACCACCAACCTGTCGTCGTTCTTCGAGTGGTATGCGCTGTTCCCGGTCAGTAGCGCTACGGCATCGACCGAGCACTATCTCGACGTCGGTCTGACCTATGCCCTCAGCGACGACCTGCAGATCGACGTCCGCGTCGGCAAGGGACTGAACGACGCTTCGGATGATTACTTTGCCGGGACGGGCCTGGCGTTTCGCTTCAAGTAAGTCGAGCCCGCACTCAAAATGGTGCGCAACGCACCGCCACAGATCATGAATCAGCAATAATCCGCGACCGGCGCACCAGATAGACGCCGAATCAGCCCAGCGGAGACCAAAGCAGTGCACGACATCAAGACGCCGTCCGACGTCCTGTTCATCCTGTTGGGCGCGATCATGATCCTGGCGATGCACGCCGGCTTCGCGTTTCTCGAACTCGGGACGGTGCGGCGCAAGAATCAGGTCAACGCCCTGGTCAAGATCCTGTGCGATTTCGCGATCTCCACACTCGCCTACTTCGTGTTCGGCTACGCGCTCGCCTACGGCCAGCATTTCTATGCGCCGGCCGCCGAGCTGTCGCAGCACAGCGGCTTCGAACTGACCAAGTTCTTCTTCCTGCTGACCTTCGCCGCCGCAGTGCCGGCGATCGTTTCCGGTGGCATCGCCGAGCGTGCGCGCTTCTATCCGCAGCTGGCGGCGACCTTCCTGCTGGTCGCCTTCGTCTATCCGCTGTTCGAGCGCATTGCCTGGAACGGCGGCTTCGGCATTCAGGACTGGCTGCTGGCCACCTTCGGCGCCCACTTCCATGACTTCGCCGGCTCGGTGGTGGTCCATGCGGTCGGCGGCTGGATCGCGCTCGCGGCGGTGTTGCTGCTCGGCGCCCGGCGTGGGCGCTACGCGAAGACCGGCGAGATCTCCGCGCATCCGCCGTCGAGCATTCCGTTCCTGGCGCTCGGAGCCTGGATCCTGATCGTCGGCTGGTTCGGCTTCAACGTGATGAGCGCGCAGACGCTCGACAAGATCAGCGGCCTGGTGGCGATGAACTCGCTGATGGCGATGGTCGGCGGCACCCTGGTGGCCTTGTTCGTCGGCCGCAACGATCCGGGCTTCGTGCACAACGGCCCGCTCGCTGGATTGGTGGCGATCTGCGCCGGCTCGGACGTGATGCACCCGCTCGGCGCGCTGGCCACCGGCGGCGTGGCCGGCGGCCTGTTCGTCTACATGTTCACCCTGACCCAGAACCGCTGGAAGATCGACGACGTGCTCGGCGTCTGGCCGCTGCACGGCCTATGCGGTGCCTGGGGTGGACTGGCCGCCGGCATCTTCGGCTCGACCGCCCTCGGCGGCATCGGCGGTGTCAGCTTCGGCGCGCAGCTGGTCGGCACCGTGCTCGGCGTGGTCATCGCCTTCACCGGCGGTGCAATCGTCTACGGCGCACTGAAAGCCGCATTCGGCCTGCGCCTGAGCCCGGAAGAAGAGTTCAACGGCGCCGATCTGAGCATCCACAAGATCGCCGCGACTGCCGAGCGCGACACTTACTGGTAGATCGCGGCAGGCCCGGTTTTTCCTTGGCCGGAGCACATCGAAAAAGCCCCTGAAAAGCCCTTCCGCGCCGGCTTTGCGTCACCGTTTCATGGCATTCGCGACCAGTGGTGCGAGAGCACGGCGCAAGCGGTTGACGAGGCGTTTCAGGCCACTGCGTTGCCGCCGATACAGGTCGTACACCCTGATCTGCGGACGCAGCCATGCCCCTTTTCACCAGCTCGCTGAAAACCGTTTTCGCCGCTGCGCTGACCGTGGCAGTGCTGGCAACGACAGGCACCGGCGTCAGTGCAGCGCCGGCCGTGTCGCCCGAACCGCAGGCCCGCTTTCTTGCCGCCAGCGAGCCCTTGCCGCCATCGCGCTTGATCGTTGCCTACGAGGACGATATCGCGGCGTTCCGCGGTAAACGCCGCACGGCGATGAGCTTTGCAGCTGCGCAGGCGCTCGACACAACGGCGCGCACTCGGATCGACGATCTCGCGGCCAGTGCCGGCCAGCCGATGCGCTACCGGCGCCGGCTCGGCAACGGCGCGCTGCTGGTCGATGCCGATGGCGGGCTCGATGAAGCGGCACTCACTCGCCTTGCAGCGCGCATCAAGGCGCGCCGTCCGGCCGGGCTGCGCTATGTCGAACCCGATCGCATCCTGCAGCCGGTACTGACGCCGAACGATCCCTGGCTGGGCAATCTCTGGGGCATCGCCGGGCCGGCGCAGGTCAATGGCCTGGCCGGCGTCAACGCCTACACGGCCTGGGATCGCACCGACGGCAGCGGCGCGACCGTCGCGGCGATCGACACCGGCTACCGGCCGCATGCCGATCTCGCCGGCCAGATCGTCGCCCAGTACGACTTCATCAGCGATGCCGCCAGCGCCAACGATGGCAACGGCCGCGACAGCGACGCTACGGACCCCGGCGATTTCCGGGTCTCCGGCTCCTGTGGCAGCAGCGGCACCTCGAACTCGAGCTGGCACGGCACCCATGTCGCCGGGACGATTGCAGCACTCGCCAACAACGGCGTCGGCGTCGCCGGCGTCGCTTACGGCGCGAAGCTGGTGATCGCCCGCGTGCTTGGCCGCTGTGGCGGCACCACCTCGGACATCGCCGACGCGATCATCTGGGCTTCCGGCGGCACCGTGTCCGGCGTGCCGGCAAATCCGCGGCCGGCCAAGGTGCTGAACATGAGCCTTGGCGGCCAGTACCCGTGTTCGTCGTCGCCGACCCTGCAGGGCGCGATCGACAGCGCTCGCTCGCGCAACAGCACCGTCGTGGTCGCGGCCGGCAACTCGAACATGGATGCCGCCGGCTTCTCGCCAGCCAGTTGCAACGGCGTGATCAGCGTCGCTGCGATCGGCGATGGCGGCAGCCGCGCGCCTTACTCGAACTACGGTGCTTCGGTGGACGTCGCCGCACCAGGTGGCGACATGAGCCGCGGCAGCACGGTGGGAATTCTCTCGACCTACAACAACGGCGCAACGACGCCCGGCAGCGATTCCTACGCCTACCTGCAGGGCACCAGCATGGCCTCGCCGCATGTCGCTGGCGTTGTCGCGCTGCTCTATGCCGCCAAGCCTTCGATCACGCCGGACGAAGTCGAAAGCACGCTGAAGGGCAACGTCCGCAGCTTCCCGGTCAGTTGCAGCGGCTGCGGTGCCGGCCTGGTCGATGCCACTCTGGCACTCGCGGCAATCGCGCCCGGACCGGGCAGCCTGCGCTTCAGCACAGCCAGCTACGCAGTGACCGAGAACGGCGTCAGCGCCACGATCAGCGTGCAGCGCAGCGGCGGCAGTGCCGGCGCGGTGTCGGTGAACTACGCAACCGCCAACGGCACGGCAATCGCCGGCAGCGACTACATCGCCACCAGCGGCACGCTGAACTGGGCCGATGGCGATATCACCACCAAGACCTTCTCGGTGCCGATGATCGATGACACCCTCGCCGAAAGCAGCGAAACCCTGGCACTGGCGCTCAGCGCGCCCAGCGGCGGCGCAAGCCTGGGCAGCGTCAAGACCGCGACCCTGACGATCGCCGATGACGACAGCTCCAGCGTCAAGAGCACCCTGGCGTTCACCGCCGGCAGCGCGTCGATCAGCGAAGCGGCCGGAAGCGCGACGGTGACCGTGTCACGCACCCTGGGTTCGACGGGCGCGGTCAGCGTCAACTACGCGAGCAGCAATGGCACGGCGCTGGCCGGCAGCGACTACAGCGCCGTCAGCGGCACCTTGCGCTGGAACGCGGGCGATACCGCGAGCAAGAGCTTCACGGTGCCGATCAACAACGACACTGCTGCCGAAGCCAACGAAACGATCACGCTCAGCCTGAGCGCGCCCGGCGGCGGCGCGGTGCTCGGCGCGACCAAAACCCAGACGCTCAGCATCATCGACAACGATGGCGCGCCCGGCACGCTGGCGCTGTCATCGACGAACTACACGGTCGGCGAAGCCGGCGGCGTGGCCACCGTCACCGTGACCCGCAGCGGCGGCAGCTACGGCACGGCAGCGATCGACTACACCACCGCCAACGGCCTGGCGATGGCTGGCAGCGACTACACCGCCAAGGCCGGCAGGCTGGTCTGGGCCAGCGGCGATGCCGCGAGCAAAACCTTCACCGTGACGATCCTCAACGACAAGCTGAAGGAGAACCCGGAAACCATCCTGATCCGCCTGAGCAATCCGCAGACCGCCACGCTCGGCAGCCCGGCCAGCGGCACGGTGACCATCATCGATAACGATTGACGACAGGCAGCACGCGGCACCGTCCTTGCGATACTTCGGCAACTCCGCCTTTCAGGAATGCCGATGAATATCGCTCACTTCCACAGGCTGCGCCCAGCGGCCTTGCTGGCGTCGTCACTGACCGCCCTGATGCTGCTGGCTGGCATCCCGGCTCAAGCCCAAACCGCCACAGACGCCAGCGAACCCGCGTTCCGAGCGCTGTACAAGGAACTGGTCGAGATCAACACGACGCTGTCGGTCGGCAGTTGCACGCAGGCCGCGGAGGCGATGGCGGCACGCCTGCAAGCGGCCGGACTGCCCGCTGCCGACATGCAGATCCTGGCGCCGCCCGAGCGGCCGAAAGACGGCTCGTTGATAGCCGTCCTGCGCGGCCATGACGCCAAGGCCCTGCCGATCCTGCTGCTGGCGCATATCGATGTCGTCGAAGCGAAGCGCGAAGACTGGAAGCGCGATCCTTTCACCCTGGTCGAGGAAAACGGCTTCTTCTACGCCCGTGGTGCGAGCGACGACAAGGCGATGGCGGCGGTGTTCACCGACAGCCTGATCCGCTATCAGCAGAGCGGTTTCAAACCACGCCGCTCGATCAAGCTGGCGCTGACCTGCGGCGAGGAAACCGCGGACACCTACAACAGCGTCAGCTGGCTGCTGAAGACCCATCCGGAAGCACTGAAGGCGGCCTTTGCCCTGAACGAGGGCGCTGGCGGCGAACTCGATGCCAGCGGCAAACCGACGGTGCTGCAGATCCAGGCTGGCGAAAAGGTCTACCAGGACTTCCAGCTCGAGATCAGCAACACCGGCGGTCACAGTTCGCGACCGGTGCGCGACAACGCGATCTACCGGCTCAGTGCCGCGCTGAGCCGCCTGGGCGCCTACCAGTTTCCATTGGCGCTGAATCCGGTCACCACGGCGTATTTCGAAGCGCAGTCGAAGATCGTTCCGGCCGAAGCCGCGAGCGCGATGCGCGCAGTGCTCGCCAATCCGGTCGATGGCCCGGCAACCGAAACGCTGTGGTCGCTGAACCCGGGCTGGAACAGCATGCTGCGCACCACCTGCGTGGCCACCCAGGTCAACGCCGGCCACGCGCCGAATGCGCTGCCGCAGCGGGCTCAGGCCAACGTCAATTGCCGCATCCTGCCCGGCGTGCCTGTGGCCGCGGTGCAGGCGAGCCTGAAACAGATCTTTGCCGACGATGGCATCGCCATCAGCACGGTCGGCGAGGACGCGGTAATCGGCCCGGCACCGCCGCTGACCGCCGCGATGCTCGAACCGGTGAAAAAGATCGCGAAAACTCTGTGGCCGACTGCCGCTCTCGTGCCGACCATGTCGACCGGCGCCACCGACAGCCGCTTCCTGAACGCCGCCGGCATTCCGAGCTATGGCCTGTCCGGCATGTTCCACGATGCCGAAGGCAGCCACGCGCACGGGCTGGACGAGCGTATCCGGGTCAAATCCCTGCTCGATGGCCGGCGCTTTCTGTACGAGGTGGTCAAGCTTTACGCGATGCAGCCGGGCTGATCCTGTTGCAGCGCACCAAGAATCGCGCCAGCCGGTAAACTGCGCGGATGATCTCCGCCTCTCGCCTCACCCTTCGCCGTGGACCGCGTCCGCTGCTTGAAGATGCCAATTTCACGATCCATCCGGGCTGGCGCTGCGGCGTCATCGGCCGTAACGGCACCGGCAAGTCGACCCTGTTCGCGGCCGTGCTCGGTCAGCTGGCGCCGGACAAGGGTGAGCTGAGCTCGCTGAAGAACCTCGCGGTCGCCACCGTGGCCCAGGACACGCCGTCCCTGCCCGATCTGGCGATCGAGTTCGCGCTCGATGGCGATGTCGAGCTGCGCGAACTGGAGCGGCGCCTGGTCAAGGCCGAGGACGCGCTGGACATCGACAAGATCAGCGCCATCCACGAGCGCCTGAACGATATCAGCGGTTATGCCGCCCGCGCTCGTGCCGCCGCGCTGCTGCATGGCCTGGGTTTCTCTCAGGAAGCGCAGCAGACCGCCGTCGCCGATTTCTCCGGCGGCTGGCGCATGCGTCTGAATCTGGCCCGCGCGCTGATGTGCCGCTCCGACGTGCTGCTGCTCGACGAGCCCACCAACCATCTCGATCTCGATGCCGTGATCTGGCTGCAGAGCTGGCTCAGCACCTATCCGGGCACGATGATGGTGATCTCGCATGATCGCGAGTTCCTCGACGCCATCACCACGCACACGCTGCATCTGGAAGGCACCAAGGCGACGCTCTATACCGGCAACTACTCGACCTTCGAGCGCACCCGCGCCGAGAAGCTGACCCTGCAGGCAGGCATGTTCGCCAAGCAGCAGAAGCAGGTTGCCCATCTGCAGAAGTTCATCAACCGCTTCCGCGCCAGTGCTGCGAAAGCCACCCAGGCGCAGAGCCGCATCAAGGCGCTGGAGCGCATGGAACTGGTGTCGGCGGTGCATGCCGATTCCGAGTTTTCATTCTCGTTCTCCGAGCCGGATCGCCTGCCGTCGCCGCTGGTGCGCTTCGACGACGTGGTCTGCGGCTACGGCGAAAAGGTGGTGCTGAAGAACGTGCGGATGCTGATCGCCCCCGGCGAGCGCATCGGCCTGCTCGGCCCGAACGGCGCCGGCAAATCCACACTCGTGCAGACCATCGCCGGCGCCATCCCGCCACTGAAGGGCGATGCGATGCGCGACGGTTATCTGAGAGTCGGCTACTTCGCCCAGCACACCACCGACAGCCTCGATCCGAACGCCTCGCCGATCCTGCACCTGAAGCGCATCGACCCGACCGCGACCGAGCAGAACCTGCGCGGCTTCCTCGGTGGCTTCAACTTCAAGGGCGATCGCGTCTACGAGAACGTCGAACCGTTTTCCGGTGGCGAGAAGGCGCGTCTGGCGCTGGCGATGGTTGTGTACCAGAAGCCGAATCTGTTGCTGCTCGACGAACCGACCAACCATCTCGATCTCGACATGCGTCATGCGCTCGAGACCGCGATGCTCGAGTTCGTCGGCGCGGTGATGGTGGTCTCCCATGATCGCCATCTGCTGACCTCGACCTGCGACCAGCTGTGGCTGGTTGCCGAAGGCGGCTGCCGGCCGTTCGTGGGCGATCTCGACGATTACGCCAAATGGCTGAACTCGCGGGAGCTGAACCCGGGCAGCGGCAAGAAGAAGGACAAGAAGCCACAGAAAAGCGCCGAAGAAATCGCCGCCCAGACCAAGGCGCTGAAAGACACCGTGCGCAAGCTCGACCAGACCATGGCCAAGCTGACCAAGGACGTCGACACGCTGACCGTGAAGCTCGCCGATCCGGCGCTGTATGCGCCGGAGAAGAAATGGGATTTCACCAAGCTCCAGAAAGAGCAGGCGGCGGCCAAGAAGAAACTGGCCGAGACGGAAGAAGAGTGGATTGCTGCGAATGAGCAGCTGGAAGCCTTGAGCGCTTGATGTGGCTCTCCTTCTCCCACTAGCGGGGGAAGGAGACCCGCTTCGTAGGGCGGCCATGGGCCGCCCTACGCGCTGATCCGCTGAACCAGCAGCAGCGCGGCACGAATTTCGCTGCCGCTTTCCCGTTGCCCGGGCTTCCGGGCCGGGGAAATGCGCCATGCCGATCAGCCGTCGTCAGTTCGTCACTGCACTCGCTGCGGCCGGGGGCCGTAAAGCGGCCTGGAGCGCGATGCGTGCGCTCGGGCTGGTGGCCATGCCGAGCCTCGCCACCACGCCACAGCTGACGGCCGGCAGCGGCCGAGGTCGCAAGGTGGTGATCCTCGGCGCCGGCATCGCCGGGCTGGTCTCGGCCTGGGAACTGGGCAAGGCCGGCTACCAGTGCATCGTGCTCGAAGCGCGCGACAGAGTCGGCGGCCGCAACTGGACGGTGCGCAAGGGCGATCGCATCGAGATGGACGATGGCAGCCGGCAAACCTGCGAGTTCGACGACGGCCACTACTTCAACGCCGGCCCGGCGCGGCTGCCCAGCCACCACCAGACCATCCTCGGCTATTGCCGCGAGTTCGGCGTGCCGCTGGAAGTGGAAGTGAACATGAGCCGCAGCGCGCTGCTGCAGTCGGATAGCGCCAACGGCGGCAAGCCGATCGAGATGCGCCAGGCGGTGCATGACATGCGCGGCCAGGTTTCCGAACTGCTGGCCAAGTGCACCAGCCAGCACGCGCTCGACCAGGAACTGACCGGCGTCGATGTCGAAAGCTTTCTCGGCTTCCTGAGCGGCTACGGCAATCTCGACAAGAACCTGCATTACGCAGGCTCGAGCCGCGCCGGTTACAGCGCCTTTCCCACCGCCGGCGATGCGGTCGGTGTGCTGCGCGAGCCGCTGAGCCTGCCGACCCTGCTCGACCCGGTTTTCTGGCAGGGCCCGATGTTCGACGATACCTTCGAGATGCAGCCGACCATGTTCCAGCCGGTCGGCGGCATGGATCGCATCCCGAAGGCCTTCCACGAGCGGCTGAAATCGGTGGTCCGCCTCGGCAGCGAAGTGAAGGAAATCCGCAACGGCGAGCGGGACGTGAAGATCGTCTACCGCGACAAGAAGACCGGCCGGGTGCAGACGGTCACTGCCGACTACTGCATCTGCACCATTCCGCCGCGGGTACTGGAAAACGTGCCGAGCAATTTCTCCAAGCCGTTCGCCGATGGCATCCGGCAGATTCCATCCGGCGGCGCCAACAAGATCGCCTGGGAGTCACCGCGCTTCTGGGAGACCGATCGCCAGATCTACGGCGGCCTGAGCTTCGTCAAGCGCGACGTGCAGCTGATCTGGTATCCCAGCGGCGGCTACTTCCAGCCCAGCGGCGTGCTGATCGGCTGCTACAACTTCGACGAGGTGGCGCTGCGCTTCATGCAGCAGAGCATTCCGCAAAGGCTGCAGGCTTCGCGCGATGCCATCGAAGCCTTGTTTCCCGGACGCTCGCGATTGCTGGCGCGCGGCCTCACCGTGGCCTGGAATCACGTGCCCTACAACCTGGCGCCGTGGACGCACTGGGAAGAGCCTTACAACGCGGTCTATCGTCTGCTCGACCAGCCGGACGGTCGCGTCTATCTTGCCGGCGAGCACATGAGCCACATCAGCGGCTGGCAGGAAGGCTCGGCGCAGTCCGCACACCGGGTGCTGAAGCTGATCGCCGAACGCAATGCTGCCGCCTGACACCAGAACGACAAACGAAAGAACGAGGAGCTAGACCCATGACCAACCCTTCCCTGTCCCGCCGTCGCCGCACGCTGTCCTGGCTCGCTGCCGGCGTGCTGCTGTCCACCGGCTTTGCCGTGCAGGCGCACGACGAAGTCACGCGCACCTCGATCGGCGATCCCAAGTTTCCGATCGCCGCCGCGGTGACCGTGCCGCACGGCTATTCGACGACCTATCTGAGCGGCAATCTGCCCGATGTCGCCAATGCCCAGGCACCGAAGGGAACTGTAGAGGCCTACGGCAATACCGAAACCCAGACTGCATCGGTGCTGAAGAAGCTTGGCGACACGCTGAAGTCGCTCGGGCTTGGCTACGGTGACGTGGTGTCGGCCACCGTCTACCTGGTCGGCGATCCGGCCACGGGCGGCGAAATCGATTTCGCCGGCATGAACGCGGCGTTCTCGACGGTGTTCGGCGCGCCTGCGCAGCCGAACAAGCCGGCGCGTTCGACGGTCAAGGTCGCGGGTCTGGTGCTGCCGGGTGCGCTGGTCGAGATCGATCTGATCGCCGTGCATCGCCATGGCGGCGACAAGGGCAAGAACGCGTCCGACGCCAAGTAAGCGACGGCTTCAGCCAGGCGCGGTGGCCTGCTCCAGCCGGCCGAGAAAGGACAGCGCCTGCGCGCGGCTGACCCCGCACATCTCGGCACTGGGCTTGAGCCCGGCGCAGACCGCGGGCCGGCGCGGGTCGCCGAAGATCGCGCAGCGTTCGTCGTCCAGCAGTTGCACGCAACGCACGCCCGCTGGCTTGCCGAGCGGCATGCCGGGGATCGGCGAGGAGATCGACGGCGCGATGCAGCAGGCTCCGCAGCCGGCGCGGCATTGAATTGCCATTGCTGGGGCGCCAGCTGCGGATGTCACTGGTTTTACGCCGGCATCCGCTCGAACGCGGGCACGCCTTCCGGCAGCGCGTGGAAGCTCTGCTTGTCGATCGTGAAGACCACGAAGTCGGCCTTGCCGAACAGGTCCGGCTTGTCGAGCGAGCCGACCTTGATCAGCACGACGCCGGGGACGCTCGGCGCACGTGAAGTCAGCGGCGTACCGCAGGCGCCGCAGAATTCGCGGATCACCGGCTGATCCAGATCGCTGCGCTTGAACACCACCGGCTTGCCCTTCACGTACGAAAACTGTGCTTCCGGCAGGCCGACGATGACATTCGGGCTACCGCCGCTGATGTACTGGCATTCGCGGCAATGGCACTGCGCACGCATCTGCGGTTCGGCTTCGGCGCGGTAACGGACGGCGCCGCAGTAACAGCCACCTTCGATATTCATGTCGCACTCCTCCTCGTGTTTTTTTGGGTCCTTGAAGTATGCCCGGCGGCGGCGGCTTCGGCGCGTACGGCGGCGCAGTTGGCCGCTGCCGTTTCACTGAGGATTTCGGCGAGCTTGAGCAGGCCGGGGCCGGCGTAGTCGCGGTCGGCGAAGATCAGATAGAGGGTCAGATGCCGCTCGCCACCATCACGCAGTGGTAGTGCCTTGAGCCGGCCGGCGGCCAGTTCGTCGGTGATCTTTTCCTCCGGGAACCAGGCGAAGCCGTAGCCCATCGCCACCGCCTGGATCGAGGTCGACATCTGGCTGACCACCCAGCGCTGCTTGGCATCGTGCGAAACCTGGCCGGGATCGCGGGCGGCGCCGGAATCGCGAACGACAAGGTGACGGTGATTGCGCAGATCGGTCGAGGTCAGCGGCCGGCCGAGCTGGTGCAGCGGGTGATCCGGATGCGCCACCGGCAGGAACTTGAGCGGCATCAGCGGCTCGCCGAGAAAGCCCTGCGGAATCACCGGCGCGATCGCGAGATCGACCTTGCCGGTCAGCAACGCCTCGGACGTGCCACCGATCACCGATTCGATCAGCTCGATGCGCGTATGCGGGCTGACCTCGCCGAACGCTGCCAGCGCCGGCAGCAGCACCCGGTTCGGGAAGATCACTTCCACCGCCAGCCGCAGCTCGGCTTCCCAGCCGGCGGATAGCTGACCGGCGGCGCGCTCCAGTCCGGCGGCTTCATCGAGCAAGGCCTTGGCGCGGCGATAGAGCAATTGCCCGGTGGCGGTCAGCACCGCTTTGCGGCCCTGCACCTCGAAGGCTTTGACGCCGAGGCGGGACTCGATCTGCTGCACGGCGTAGGTGATCGCCGACTGGCTCTTGTGCAGCGCCTCGGCCGCCTGCGCGTAACCGCCGGAATCGACGACCTGCATCAGCGCGCGCCACTGCTCGAGGGTGATGCGGGGCGTCGCCATGGCGAACTCTATGATCGAATCATTCGATGATTAAGCGCGAAAACTTATGCTTTTTTATCTCATCAATCAATCGTCAAATGCTCGCACCAAACACGTACCCCCCCAAACACAGCTAACACAGCTTCAGGAGACACACCATGACCACCCTGCTCCAGATCAACGCCAGCCTGTTCGCCGGCCACGGCCAGTCCAGCCAGCTCGCCGACCGCTTCGTCGCCACTTATCTCGCCGCCCATCCGGGCAGCAGCAAGGTGGTTCGTGATGTCGCCAGCGATCCTGTCCCGCATCTCGATGGCCGCCGCTTCGCCGCGTTCACCACGCCGGCCACCGAGCGCACCGCCGAGCAGAACAGCGTCATCGCCTATTCCGATGCCCTGATCGCCGAGCTGAAGTCGGCCGACGTGCTGGTGCTCGGCCTGCCGATGTACAACTTCGGCGTGCCCTCGCAGCTGAAGAGCTGGATCGACCATATCGCTCGCGCTGGTGAAACCTTCCGCTACACCGCCGAAGGCCCGGTGGGTCTGGTAACCGGCAAGAAGGCCTATGTGTTCGCGACCCGCGGTGGCCTGTACGTCGGCACCCCGCTCGACACCCAGACCAGCTATGTGCGGGATTTCCTGCGCTTCATCGGCATCACCGACGTCGAGTTCGTCTACGCCGAAGGGATCGCCTATGGTCCGGAGCAGAAGGACGCCGCGATCAGCAAAGCCAACGACGCCATTGCCAAGCTGGCTGCCTGACTCTCAACCGACACGAACGAGCACCCGAAACCATGAACAAGTCCTATCCTGCCGTCGAACTCGCCGGCCGCATCCTGCTGGCGCTGATGTTTCTGCTGGCCGGCATTTCGAAGATCACCGGCTATGCCGGCACCGCCGCCTACATGGCTTCGGCTGGCGTGCCCGGCGCGCTGCTGCCGCTGGTGATCGCGCTGGAAGTCGGCGGCGCGCTGGCGATCATCGTCGGCTTCCAGACTCGCCTCGTGGCGCTGGCGCTGGCCGGTTTCTCGATCGTCGCCGCAGCACTCTTCCACGCGAACTTCGCCGACCAGATGCAGATGACCATGTTCCTCAAGAACGTGTCGGTGGCCGGCGGCTTCCTGATCCTGGCCGCCAACGGCCCGGGCGCCCTGAGCCTGGATGCGAAGCGCAAGGGCTGAGCCGCAACGCGATATCGCGGCGCCACCGTCAATCGGCGATGGCGCCGCTCCCCAGATTCTTTCCCGATCCCGGAGACTTCCATGAGCACTCGCACTCTGCAGCACGTGATCCCGTCGATCCCGACCAGCGATGGCGCCGGGGTCAAGCTGCGCCGCTCGATCGGCGCCCAGCGCGGCCTGTATCTGGACCCGTTCCTGATGCTCGACGAGTTCGGCACCGACAACCCGGGCGACTACATCGCCGGCTTTCCGTCCCATCCGCATCGTGGCTTCCAGACCGTCACCTACATGCTCGATGGCCGCATGCAGCATCGCGATCATCTCGGCAATGTCGGTGATCTCGGCCCTGGCGGCGTGCAGTGGATGAGCGCCGGCCGTGGCGTGATCCATTCGGAAATGCCTTTGCAGGAAAGCGGCCGGATGCGCGGCTTCCAGCTGTGGATCAACCTGCCGGGCAAGGACAAGCTGCAGCCAGCCTGGTATCGCGACATTCCGGCGGCCGAGATTCCGCTCGCGGCGCTGCCCGATGGCGGCAGCATCAAGGTGATCGCCGGCTCGGTGCAGATCGGCACGCAGACGCTTGACGGGCCGATCAATGGCTCGACGCAGCGGCTGTCGACCGATCCGCTGTACATCGATCTCGATCTGCCAGCCGGGGCGCGTCATCAGCAGGCGATTGCCGCCGGCCACAACGCTTTCGTCTACACCTACGAAGGCAGCGTGAGCATCGGTGAAGGCGCGGCGGCGAAGGCGGTGCCGGCGCAGGCGGCTGGCGTGCTGACACAAGGCGAGCAGGTGACCATCGTCGCCGGCGCCCAGGGTGCGCGACTGGTGCTGATCGCCGGTCAGCCGATCCGCGAGCCGGTGGTGCAGTACGGCCCGTTCGTGATGAACACCCGGGAGGAGATCGAGCAGGCGATTCGCGATTACAACGATGGCACCTTGACCGAGGCCGCCTAGCCCGGCATCGGCCGCCAGCTGACCAGCGCGTTGACCAGCCGCCGCAGCACCGCCTGCAGCGGCTCGGCACGCGCCGGATTCCAGTCCTGCGGGTTGGCTTCGTCGAGATAAGCGGCCTGGACGACCTCCAGATGCAGCGCGTGCAGGCCCATCTGCGGAATGCCGTAGTTGTGCGCGCTGTAGCCGCCTTTGACGATCCCGTCGACGCTGAGCGAATAGGCCGAATCGGCGCTCAGCGCGGCGACCGCGGCCTGGCGCAGCGAAGGATCGCAGCTGCGGCCGCTGCAACTGCCCAGATTCAGATCCGGTAGGCGCCCGGTGAACAGACGCGGCACTTCGGCGCGCATCGAATGGGCGTCGAGCAGGACGGCGTGGCCATGGCGGCCATGCACGGTGGCGATCTGCTCAGCCAGCGTGTCGTGGTAAGGCTCCCAGTAACGCTGGCGGCGATCGTCGATCTGCGCCGCATCCGGCGCGCAGCCCGGACGATAGATGTCGTCATAGGAAAAGGTGGTGTCGGCCACCAGGCCGGTCAGATCGACGCCGGGGTAATGCGAGGCCCCGCCCGGATCACGATTCAGATCGACCACATAGCGTGAATGGGTGGCCGCCATCAGGGTGGCGCCCGAATACACGGCGAAATGGAACAGGAACGGCAGATGCCAATCGGTATCCGGCAAAGGCCGGGCCGCGTCGCTGAGCCGCTCCGCGTAACCGGGTGGCAGGCTGGTGCCCGCGTGCGGAATATTGATGATCAGCGGCGAGTGGCCGCGAATCAGCAGTTGCAGCGGGGCGGTCATTTCACGCAAGCAGCCGTTTCATCACACCGCGGTAGCGGTCGAAGCTCGCCGCTGCCTGCGGGTGCTGACCGTCGCGCACTACCCAGCGCCCGGCGACCATGACATCGCGCACTGGCTGCCGCGCCGGGCCAAATATCGCCGCGTCGAGCAGTCCATCGTGGCGCTGTTCAGCAAGTGCGGGATCGTCATCGTTGAGCACCAGCCAGTCGGCCCGGTTGCCGACCGCGAGACTGCCGACCGGCTGGCCGATCGCCTGTGCGCCGCCAGCGGCGGTGATCCGGTAAAGATGGCCGCCGAGCGAATCGCCGATGCCCTTGGCGAGCACGTTGCGGCGCTCGAAGCGCAGACGCTGGCCGTACTCGAACAGCTTCAGTTCGAGGAACGGATCGACGCCGACATGGCTATCGCTGCCGATACCGATGCGGCCACCCGCGCGAAGATAAGGCACGGCGTTGAAAAAGCCGTCACCGAGGTCGCCTTCGGTGGTCGGGCACAGACCGGCGACGACGCCGGTACGCGCCAGGCGTTCGGCTTCGACGATTTCGGTATGGGTGGCGTGGAGCAGGCACCAGCGACCGTCGACGGCGACGTGATCAAGCAGCCAGGCCACCGGACGCTGGCCGGACCAGGCCAGGCAGTCGTTCACTTCCTTGAGCTGCGCGGCCAGATTCAGATGGATCGGCATGCCCGGCTGCAGACTGTCGGCGAGGCTGACTGCCGCCGCGAGCTGCGCCGGCGTCACCGCCCGCAAGCTGTGCGGCGCAATGCCGATGCGCTGCGCCGGATGGCCCTGCACCGCTTTCATCAGCGCTTCGACGATCTGCGCGTAGCCGGCCGCGTCATTGATGAAACGGCGTTGGCCGATGGTGGGAGGTGTCCCGCCGAAATTGTCGTGCGCGTAGAGCACCGGCAGCAGGGTCTGGGCGATGCCGGTGGCGTCCGCCGCCGCCAGCAGGCGCTCGCCGACTTCGGCGCGATTCGCATACGGCTGACCGCCGGCGTCGTGATGCAGGTAGTGGAACTCGGCAACGCTGGTGTAGCCGGCGCGCAGCATCTCGATGTAGACCTGCGTGGCGATCGCTTCGACATCATCCGGCCGCAGGCCTTCGAGGAAGCGGTACATCAGCTTGCGCCAGGACCAGAAGCTGTCGCCCTGTGGCCCGCCCTTCTCGGTGAGCCCGGCCATGCCGCGCTGGAAAGCATTCGAGTGCAGGCAGGGCATGCCCGGCACGACGGCGCCGTTGAGCACCTCGGCAGCACCGACGTCGGCGGCCGCGGCGCGCGGCGTGATCGCGGTGATCAGGCCGTCGTCGGCGACCTCGAACAGAACCTGGTCGTTCCAACCGGTGGCGAGCAAGGCAGACGGCGCGAAGTAGCGGGACATGGCGGGTCGGTGGGGGTCGAGTACGGTTGGCTGGCGCGAAGATTACGCAATCCGGAGGCGGGTCGCCTGCGGGCCGATCACCGGGTTCTGAGGCTTCATGCCGCCCCCTGCAAGCTGCAGCAATTCAGCATATTGAGGCCAAGCGTCATTGACGTGAATAGTGGTTCACCCTAGGCGCGACGCAAGGATGAGTGGCGCCGCTGCGGCTGCAGCTAGCCACGCTCAGAACATCGAATCGGCGACATAGGGGTTCTGCTTGCGCTCGGCGCCGAAGGTCGACATCGGTCCGTGGCCGGGCACGAACTGGGTGTCGTCACCGAGCGGGAACAGGCGGGTACGAATCGCCTTGATCAGATCGGCGTGATTGCCACGCGGAAAGTCGGTACGGCCGATCGAGTTCTGGAAGATCACATCGCCGACCAGCGCCAGCCTGGATGCCGGGTGATGGAACACGACATGGCCCGGCGTGTGACCCGGGCAATGCAGCACGTCGAGGGTCAGAGAGCCGAGCGTCACCGTGTCGCCCTGCTGCAGCCAGCGATCCGGCACGAAGCTGCGCGTCGGCGGGAAGCCGTACTGCCTGGCGGCGTCCGGCATGCCTTCGATCCAGAACGCATCGTCCGGGTGCGGGCCTTCGATCGGCAGCTTGAGCTTTTCAGCGATCTCGGCCACCGAGCCGGCGTGATCGAGATGACCATGGGTCACCAGCAGCTTGACCAGCTTGATGCCATGCGCGGCGACTCTCGCCAGCAGGCGCTCGGCTTCACCACCGGCGTCGACCAGCGCGCCTTCCATGGTCAGCGGATCCCAGATCAGCGAGCAGTTCTGCTGGAACGGCGTCACTGGAATGATCTCGCCACTCAACAGCGCCCCAGGCTTCGCAGGCTCGCTCATTGCTTGCCCTCCGGTGCTTCGCTGCCAAGTTGATGAGTCGTCTGGACTGAAAGCTGGGCCACGGCGGCCAGCAGCTCGCGGCTGCTGCCGCTGTACGGGAATGAAAAGCGGATGCCATCGGCCTCGAAGCGCCGGACGATGGTCAACAGCACTTGCTGGCGGGTATCCATGTACAGCCCGTAGGCGGGATCGATCATCCAGTAGACCAGCTCGAACTGATAGGCGCCGCCGACCAGTGCTCGCAGATGGGCACGGTCCACACGCGTCTTCTGCTGACTGCTGACGATGTCGCGCAGCATTCCGGGAATTTTTTCGACGACGTCGACCGGTGTGGCGAACTCGACATCGACAGTCATCACCACGCGACGCTCATGCATGCGCTTGTAGTTGCGCAGACGCGCCTTGAGCAGATCGCTGTTCGAGAAGATCAGCTGCTCGCCGGTGTCCGCGCGCAGGCGCGTGGTCTTCAAGCCCACGTGTTCGACGGTGCCCGAAAAACCGTCGACGGCCATCGCATCACCAATGACGAAGGGTTTGTCGACGACGATCGACAGGGACGCGAACAGATCGCCCAGGATGTTCTGCACCGCCAGCGCCACCGCGATGCCGCCGATGCCCAAACTCGCGACCAGCGCGGTGACATTGATGCCGAGGTTGTCGAGGATGAACAGCAGCATCACCAACCACAGCAGCAGCTTGCCGATGAAGTTCAGCGCCGACAGGCTGGTAGCGGTGCCGACATCGTGCTGCTCGGCGCGGACCCGCGAAGCGGCCACCCAGAAATCGAGCATCGCCCCCAGCCACATACCGACCTGCAGCAGCACCGCCGCGGTGACGATGCGATCGAGGATCAGCGCAGTCTTCTTGCCGAGTTCCAGGTACTGGCTGCCGAAGTACAGCGCCACGAACACGATCAGCCAGAGCTTGGTCGACTCGACGGCGTTGATCAGCGCCGGATCCATCTTGGTCGCCTTCGGCCGCTGCCAGTTCGACAGCCAGCGGATCAGCAGCCGCTGCACCGCAAACACCACGAGCACGATGGCCAGCGCCACAGCCACGGCTACCAGCCAGTCGCTGAGAGGGTTGCGGACCAGTACGCGATCGAGCGTGCTGAGGTAGGAGATCAGGTCATTCATCGAATCGGCAGGCAGTTATTGAGGGTTCAGCGTGAAGCCGTGCGCACGGGCTGCGCGGCCAGCCAGGTCGCGAAGCCGGCTTCATCGAGTAGGCCTTCAGCGAGTTGGACCATCTGCTCGACCATTTCCGGGGATGGCAGCGGCATAGCGATGCGGTTCAGCCGCATAAACAGCAGCGCGGCAAACAGGCCGGTGCGCTTGTTCGCATCGATGAACGGATGGTTGCGGGCAATACCGTAAGCGTAGGCCGCTGCCAGCTGATGCGGGTCGGTCTCGCCATATGCAAACTTGTTCTGCGGCCGTGCCAGCGCGGAGTCGAGCAAGCCGGAATCACGAATGCCCGCAGCGCCGCCGTGCACGGCCAGCTGGTGATCGTGCATGGCGATGACCACGGCTCTTTCGAGAAAGATCATCCGTCTTTCAACGCTTCGCCAGCGCCCTCAGAACATCGCGGTAATCACTCGCGACTTCCTCGGCCACTTTCATCTGCTCGGCAAAGCCTTCATCGAACGGCGTGATCCGGAACGAACCATCTGGCGCCTTGGTCGCGAACACCGAATCGCCCTGCTTCAGTCCCAGTTCGATCATCATCTCCTTCGGCAGCAGCACGCCGGACGAGGAACCGACGGCGCGGACTTTCAATTCATACATGGCGGGTCTCCTGATCGACGACGAATGTTGATACAGAAATTATAATCTCTCCCGCCATTTTCTACCCAGCCCTTCATCGACCAATCGCCCGCAATGATCAAGCTTCCCGCCAGCCCCGCCCGTCGCGCCGGCCTGATTTTCACTTTCCTGTGGTTCTTCATTGGCGGCATCGGCCACTTCGCCGCGGCCGGATTCTTCGCTTCGATCGTGCCGCCCTGGGTGCCGGAGCCGCTGCTGGTCGTCTATCTCAGTGGCGTGGTGGAACTGGCACTCGCCGCACAGCTGATCCCGGAGAAGACGCGGCCGCTGGCCGGGGTTGCGCTGATCCTGCTGATCGTCGCGGTGACGCCGGCCAATGTCTGGATGCTGCAGCAGCAGGCGACGCTGTTCCCGCAGTTCCCGGTCTGGCTGCTGTCGCTGCGTCTGGTGATCCAGGTCGCCTTGATCGCCAACGTCTGGTGGAGCACGCGGCCGGAGCCTCAGCGCACGTCGCCATCCAGGTAGTACCAGCGCCCGCCTTCGCGAATGAAACGGCTGGTTTCGTGCAGGCGCACGGCGCTGCCGCCGCCGAGGCGATAACGGGCGACGAATTCGACGATCGCCCGGTCGTCGCCAGTCTGCTGGTGCTGGCGGATCTGCAGGCCCAGCCATCGGGTCGGTGGCGTGGTCGCCAGATTCAGGTCCTCCGCCCGCGTGCGCGGATGCCAGGTCGCCAGCAGGTAATCCTTGAGCAGCAGCACATAGGCGCTGTAGCGCGAGCGCATCAGTGCTTCGGCGGTCCCGGCGGCGAAGCCGTCATGCAGCGGGCCGCAACAGCCGCCGTAATGCTGGCCGCTGTCGCAGGGGCAGGCGTCGCTTTCGCCGATCATGGCTGCATTCCGCGCCGCCAGATCAGGCAACGGTTGTTGGCCGGCATCGCGCGATCCTCGACCAACCGCAGGCCGATCGCCGAGGCCAGCGCATCAACCCACTCGAAGTCTCGAATACCGCTGGCCGGGTTGCAGCTGCGCAGGCTGGCGTCGAACGCGGCATTGCTGGCGCTGGTGTGCTGACCGCCGTAACGGAACGGGCCGTAGATCGCCAGCACTGCGTCTTCGCCAAGTACCGCCGGCAGCTTCGCAAACAGCCGCTCGACTTCCGCCGCACTCATGATGTGCAGCGTGTTGGCGCTGTAGACCGCATCGAACACTGCCTCCGGAAAAGCGCCGTTGACGTCCAGCGCCAGTGGTGCCGGCGTGTTCGGCAACGCGGCTTCATCAAGCCAGGCGCGAATGCCTGGCAGGTAGGGCTCGCGGTCTGCGCATTGCCAGTTCAGTTGCGGCAGCGAGGCCGCGAAATGCACGGCGTGCTGACCCGTGCCGCTGCCGATTTCCAGCACCTGGCGGCGATCGGCGAAGTGCTCGCGCAGCACCGCGAGGATCGGCTCGCGGTTGCGCTCGCAGGCGGGGGAGTACGGCTTGTCGATCATGGCTGCGGCGGGCAAGGGTTCAGGGCCAGCAGCATAGCGAAACGCTTTTTGCGTACCATCCAGCGACTTCCACCATCCTGCCCTCGCCCGTGATGTCTTGCTCCTGAATCCGCTGAACGACGAAGACCTGCTGCGCGCCATCGGCTGGAATGCGCATTGCGCCGCTGCCCTCGCCGCGCTCATCAACCCGCAGGGCCGGCCGGCGCGAATCATCGAGCAGCATCGCGGCCATCTCGTCGTTCACGATGGCCAGCGCGGCCACAAGGCAAAGACGCTGACGGCGCTGTTCGATCGCCTGGAACTCACCGGTGATGGCCTGGCCGTTGGCGACTGGGTGCTGATCGCCGAAGAAGGCGGCAGCCTCTATGTCCACGAGCACCTGCCGCGCGCCAGCCTGCTGCTGCGCAGCCGTGGCGATAACGGCGTGCAGCGGATCGCCGCGAACATCGACACCGCGCTGCTGGTGATGGCGCTGGACAACGATTTCAGCCCGAACCGCCTCGAACGCTATCTGCTGATGGTTCGCGCCGCGAACGTCGCGCCCGTGGTGATCCTGACCAAGCCGGATCGGGCGACCGACATCGAGGCGCAGCGCGCCGAAGTGGCGGCACTGGCCGGGCCGGCAACGCCGTTGTTCGTGCTCGATGCCCGCATTGCCAGCGCCCAGCAGACCCTGGCGCCTTGGCTGGCCGCGGGCCAGACCCTGGTGCTGCTCGGCTCATCCGGAGTCGGCAAGTCGACCTTGGTCAACAGCCTGATGGGCAATGAATTGGAGCGCACCGGCGCGACACGCGCCTACGACGATCGCGGTCGCCACACGACGACGTCTCGCAGCTTGCGCACTCTGCCGCAAGGCGCCTGTCTGATCGATACACCCGGCGTGCGCGAGCTGAAGCTCGGCGGTGAGGAAGACGTCACCGCCGATGCGTTCGAAGACATCGCCGAACTGGCGCACAGCTGTCGCTTCCGCGACTGCAGCCACGGTAACGAGCCGGGCTGCGCGGTGGTCGCCGGCCTGCCCCCGGAGCGGCTCGACAACTATCGCAAGCTGCGCGACGAACTGGCCGCCACCCAGAAGCGGCGACTGGAAGCCACCAGCGCGCCGATCCCGACGCGGCGCTCGAAGAAGCGTTAGGCAGCGTCGAAGGTCTGGGTGCCGCTCCAGGTGGCGCCCGGGGCCAAGGTCACCGGGCAGCCGACCACCGCCGCTTCGATGCACAGCATCCGCCGGTAGCCTTGCGGATCGAGATCGCTGAGTGCTGCGCCTTTCGCCGCGCCCGGGTTCCAGACCACGGTGTCGCAGAAGCCCTGCTGACTGATGCGCAGACTGGCACGCGGCTCGCTCAGCAACAGTTCGTTCGGTGCATCGAAATAGATGCGATCGACTTCGCCATTGATGGCGACTTGGTCGCCCGCTTCCAGGCGCACGACATTGCCATTTGCGCTATCGCGATAGCGCAGCCCTTGCAGGCCGAGCACGCGCACGGCGGCGAGATCCTCGCCCGCCAGATAGGTGTGCAAGGCGGCGGTGAACGAGAAGGCTGCGGTGCCGCGATTGCGCACCGACAAGCTCACCGACAGTTGCGCGCCACCGATCGTCGCCAGCAGTTCGGCAACGAAGGCCTGCGGCCAGATTGCCCGGGTCTGGTCGCTGTCTTCGAGCCGGAAGCGCACCGACAGTCCGCCGCCCTCGACCGGTCCGGCCTCGACGAACGACCATGACGCCGTCCGCGCGAAGCCGTGCTTCGGCAGCGGGCCTTCCGCGGCGAACTGCGGAAAGATCACCGGAATGCCGCCGCGGATCGCCGCCGTCGGCCGGTAGTCGGTCAGGCCGCTGAGGTACAGCCGCTCGAGCCCATCGACCGGCGTCCACGAGGTGATATGCGCACCGTGGCGATGGATGCTGATGCGGGCGCCATCGGCGGCGACGAGGTTCAGGATGGCGGCGTTGGCGTCGGGATGGTTCATGGGAGCGCGAGGAGAAAGTGGCTGGCTACACAGCTACTGCTCCGCTAG